>NZ_JBSSLX010000029.1:0-43565 GCF_053890995.1 Micromonospora sp. I033
GTCGGCGCCCGGCCGCCACGCCGGAAGAACGCGGTCGCCTCCCCCTCGGCGAGACCGAGCCGGCGCTCCACCACCGGAGCGATGACGCTGCCCCCCAGCGCGCTGCCGAGCAGCACGTACCGGCCGCCGACCGCCCGGGCCGGGGCGTCGAACCGTACGCCGGCGTCCGGTCCGCCGGCGGCGGCCGTCGGCGCGGCGCCGAGGGCGGCCAGGTCGGCGTGGAGCAGGTCGGCCGCCGCGCCGAGCCGGGGGTCGAGCCCCAGCCCGGACCAGTCCGCGGCGGCGAGGTCGCGCTCCAGCGGGGCCCACGCGGCGAGCAGCGCGGCGAGCACGGCCGCCAGGTCGGCCCGGGTCCGAATCCCGGCGGGCAAATCCAGGTCGCGTTCCAGCGCCGCATGCTGCTCATGGGTGCCGGCCCGCAGCGCGGCCAGCATCGGCGACACCACCTGCGGCCGTGCGTGATCAGACATCGGGGGCAAGTATGCCCGCCGCCGGCGCCGGCATCCGGCGGCGCCTGAGATTCACGGATCGCTTCAGGCGCCCGCTGTCATCCGTCGCGCCGCGGGGCCTGTCGGCGCCGGCGCAGCCAGCCGGCGGCGCCACTGACCACCGTCGCACCGATCGCGGTGCCGATGGCGACCAGCGCCGCCCCCACCGCCCAGAGCCCGGTGTCGTCGGTCGACGCGGCCCGCGCCGCCCAGACCGCGGTGAAGGCCACGGTCATCACCGGCGCCACCAGCCACGGGCTCCAGAACCAGCCACCCACGGCGGCGATCACGATCAGGGTGAGCACGGCGGCGGCCACCTGCCAGACCGCGTATGGGCCGCTCGTCGCGCCGGTCTCCGGGTCCACCGTGTAGCCGGACTCCCAGCCCAGCCAGGCCCACCAGGCGCCGACCGTCGCCGCGGCCAGGAGCAGGCCGCCGAGCAGGGTACGCGTCGTCTTCGTCACGGCCCCGATCCTGCCGGGTCGCGCCGCCACACGGATGAGCATGCGTACTCGGGTCGCGGATCGCTACGGCGGCAGGATCCGTACCCCGGGCCACCGTCTGGCGGGATCGTGGCGAGCCAGGCGGGCGCGGGACAGCTCGACCGTCACCCTCCGCGGGTTCCGCCGCCATACCCCGTCGAGCAGGTCGTCCAGTCCGAGCGGGGCGCAGACGTGCAGCGTCCCGGCAGCGTCGAGCCGCACGGCGACAGAGGTGGCGGTCTCGGGCCAGGGTCGCCACGGCCTCGGCTGTCGAGCGCAACGCGTCGACCGTGCCGCCACCGAACACGCTGTCGTACCAGGTATGCACGGCGGCCTGGTTGGTGGCCTCCCACGCGATCGCCGGATCGTGGCGTCGCAGCAGCTCGGTCGCGGCGACGTCACCGCTCCGGGTGAGATCGTCGGGATCGAAGAAGGCCACATCGACGTCCCGGACATCGCGTGGGTCGAAGCCGCCGCCGTACCGCCGGCCCCAGACCAGATCCCGGAGGGCACCCGCCCCGACCCACGCGTCCGGTAGACCAGCATCCCGCATGACCAGCAGCACGTGGAGAAACCACGGACATGCCGCGATCAACTCGGCCAACTCGGCCGTCCGGGGGCCGCCCGGCTCAGCGGGCATCCTGACTGCGGTCACTGATCGACCGGCCGTCGCCAGATCGCTTCCCACTGCGTCCACTGCCCAGGTGCGGGCGGTGTGCGTGCGGTGCGGTCGGCCCTGACGGCAAGCAGCGCGGGCCAACCCTCGAACAGCTGCTGGAGTTCCGCCCCGCTGAAGAAGTGGATGTCCAGCCCCTTCTTCGCTCCGGCGGTGTAGCGCACCGTGAACCCTCCATCGGAGCTGCGGTCGGTGACCTCATGGGCCGGCCACACGTCGGTGCCGGTGGCATTGACCCGGAGGCACAACAGGCCGCCGGGCTCGACCCGCCGCTGCGCGGCACGCACATGCCGGTGCGCCTGCTCGCGGTTGCCGTGCTGGAACACCTGGATCCCGATCACGAGCGGCCAGGTCCGGCCGGCCGGCAGGGACTCCAGGTCGCCGTGCCAGAGCCGATCCGCCCGGTCGGGCCGGCGTCGCGCGAGCTGGCGGACCGCCTCGTCGGAGACGTCCAGGCCGAGGACGTCGATCCCGCCGTCGACCAGGGGCAGGAGGTTCCGGCCGTTGCCGCAGCCGACGTACAGGCCGGAGCCGGTGCCTTCCCTGCCGGCGGCCGCGAGGATGTCGTCGACGAAGGCCACCGGTGGCTCGTCGACGTACCGGCCCCGTCGGTACTCCTCGTTCCATGCGTCAGAGGCGGTCTGCGACCCGCCCGTCGCGTCACTGCGCCTCAGCTCCGGCACACCCCGGTCGACATCCCCCTTGCCTTCTTCGTTCACGTCAGCGTCCAGGTGATGCCGGGCGGCCGGACCCGGGCGCAGAGCAGCCCACCCTCGGCGTCGGTCAAGCCGAGCCGGCCGACCAGCACACCGGCACCCTCGTGCCCGGCGCGGAGCCGCTCGGACGGGATGTCACCGAACATGAGCTTCGCCCGGCGGAACATCTCGAAACCACCGTCCGTCACGGCGCCCCAGCTCAGATAGAGGAACCGCGCCCCCACCCGCCCGTGCACCCACGGCCCGCCGACGTCGAGCAACCCGTCCACCTCGCGGCTGGTGACCTCGACCCGCCAGACCGCTTCCCGCGCGTCGGCAGGTATCCGGTCGACCACCTCGGCCTTGCGCTGCATCCCGACGTGGACGTTACGGAGCCGCAGCAGGTCCGCCTCAGCGCCGGCGCGCCGCCCCGGCAGGTCGGTGCCCTCGATCCGGATCAGCATCCCCCGACTCTAGGGCGGGACACCGACGACTCCGCTCCGGATCATGATCGCCCCGCACCGGGCGCAGCTCCGGAGGAACGCGATCTGGCTACTGGCGCTGGTGCGCGGTCAGCCCGTCGAGGATCAACGCCAGCATGGGCTGCGATCGGTCGTCCGGTCCCGCTGCGGCCCGCCAGAGAGCACCGGTGAGCTGGAGGAAGTCACGAGGGTCGGCGTCGGCGCGGATACTGCCGTCGCGTTTGCCCGCGTCGAGCAGTTGGGTGATCGCGGCGATGACCGGACCGTAGGTGTGTTCGCTTATCGACTTGTGCGCACCCGGACTGAGGGCGTCGCCGAGACCAGTCAGCGAACAGGACATGCGGCATCGGGCGTTCACCGATGAGGAGATCGCACAGCTGATAGTCACCGGGCAGCTGGTGGACGCGCCCTCGTTGGCCGCACTGACGCTGTACCGCCTTCGGTCTGCTCGCGGCGGACGGAGCTTACTCGGATTGTCGGAGCCGCTTGGTAGAAGTGCCGCAAGCGTTGTCGTGAGGGGATGGATCGTGGACATGCGCGACGCGGCTACCCGGTGGGCGAACATGTGGACCCACGCCTGGCCCGCGAAGAACGTCGAAGGCATCGTCAGCCTGCAAGCGGAGGACGGCGACCATTGGGCGTCCATGTTCCGCCCCTACCGCGGGCGTGCCGGACTGCGCACCTACGTCCAGGAGTGTTTCGACGAGGAGACCCGCCCGGCTGAGGTGTGGTTCGGCGAGCCGCAGGTCGACGGTGACAGTGCGGCCGTGGAGTACTGGGCGGTGACCTATCCGGATGACCGGCCGCTCACCATCTCCGGCTGCACGCTGCTGCGCTTCAACGACGAGGGTCTGGTGGCCGAGGCCCGCGACTACTCCCATGTCAAGGAGGGCCGCTTCCTGCCGCCTGCCGGCCTGTTCGACTGACGGCCACGACCGACGCCGTGGAGATCGCGTGATCCCGGCGGTCAGGGGCGCGCCGGGTATCGAAGCGCGGTGAGCAACTGACTGTGCAGGTTGGCGTTGGAGTACAGGCCACCGCCTCGATCGCCCGCATGCCCTCCGGTTCGGTCGGTGAAACGGCCGCCCGCCTCCTCGACGAGAAGAATCCATGGCGCGTGGTCCCAGATGTGGTAGCGCTCGACCAGGAAGGCGTCGATTTCGCCACGAACAAGCTCGACGAGCGGGAGGGGGCTTGCCGGTGGGCGGGCCACACCCGGCGGGAGAAGGGGTTTGGCCGCGTCGTCCACAGCATCGAGCCGGGCGTCCGCCAACACCGCGGTGGCGCCGACATCGAGGCGCTTCGATTCGGCCTCTCCAGACGGCTATGTCGCACGCTGAGCGCCGAAGGCCGGCAGAGGGCGCTGGTCCCGATCTTGAAGCCGTCCGTCCGGGTCGGCTGCACCATGCCCGACCTGGATGTTTCCATGGTGGGGCAGGCGCGACTCGAACCCGCGACCGAGGGGCTATGAGATCAAAACGCCCGTCCCGCCGGCCTGAAGGTATGGGGGTCTAGCAGCGGAAACGCCTTCTGACATCTCGCATCACTCCCCCGTCGTGGGTCGACGTCTTGCGGACTGGATGCGGACTGCGGGTCAGGCGGCGCGAAAGCGTCAGTTTGGAAGAGCGCGCTCAACGGGCCGTGAGGCCCGAAATGCCTACCGCCGGCGGCGAGCCGAATGCCGCTCGTGCCCGCTCCTGACCGCTGCACGCCACGGTTACTGGCCTGTGGGTGGCGCGGCCGATCCGATCCGATCCACGATAGCCTCGGCGGTCAGGGGGCGGGCCGGCCAGACAGCGGGACCGAGCGCGTGGTCCTAGTGTCCGTGCATGACCCGGACGCAGTATTTCGTTGCGATGAGCATCGATGGGTACATCGCTGAACCCGCCGAACAGCTTGACTGGCTCTCCCAGTTCAGCAACCTGGAGGGTAAACGGCGGCGCTACGAGCGGTTCTTCGATCAGGTAGGTGCCATCGCGATGGGGGCGCGGTCGTACGAGTTCATCCATCGCCATCACGCCCCCTGGTTCTACGCCGACCGACCTACCTGGGTCTTCACCCATCGCAAGCTGCCGCGCCATGACGGCGCTGACCTACGCTTCACCGACAGCGAGGTGACCGAGGTACACCAGCAGCTTGTCGAAGCGGCGAAGGGAAAGAACGTCTGGATCCTCGGCGGTGCGGAGCTTGCGACCCAGTTCGTGCAGGCCGACCTCGTCGACGAGCTGCACATCGGTGTCGCACCAGTCCTGGTCGGCGCCGGCACCCGACTGCTGCACGCAGCGGCGTACACGCCGTGGGCCTTGGCAGAGACCAACCAGTACGGGTCATTCCTCGCGTTGCGCTACGTCGCGCCCGGCCGGGAGTCCTGACCGCCCGGGTTCAGCCGCGTCGGACAGTGGCAGGCCATCCGTCTCTCGGCGGAAGGTGGCCGCCAGTCTTCGCCCATCCCCCGCACAGGTGCCAAAGACTGCGGCACCCGGCCGGTGTCAAGGGTGGCCGTAGGCCATCGGCGTGCCGACGCGCAGCGCCCTTGACGCGGCCGGGTGGGCCACACTGCGGCCAGTCTGGCAGTGGCCGAGGGCGCCAACGTGAAGGCGGTGCAGCGGATGCTCGGGCACGCCTCGGCCGCCAGGACGCTGTTCGTATACGCCGACCTTTCGAGGACGACCCGGACCAGGTGGCGGAGCGCCTCGACCGGGCGGCGGCTCGCGCTACTGCGGCCTCGTTGCGGACTGACGGCATCGGTCCCGATCTTGACGCCGTCCGCCCGGGTCGTCGGCACCATGCCTGACCTGGATGTTTTCGTGGTGGGGCGGGCGGGACTCGAACCCGCGACCGAGGGATTATGAGTCCCCTGCTCTAACCCGCTGAGCTACCGCCCCGTTACCGCGCCGGATCGTAACCCGTCCGACGGATCACCGGCCATCACCCGACGGGCCAGCGTCAAGATCCGGCCACCACGGTGGGCAACGCGAGGATAACAACGCGCAGCGGCGGCCTCGTGCCCGCTGTCACCGCCCGGGATCCAGCAACACGGCCGACAGCCAGGCGCCGGCGGTGTTGGTGGCCTCCCGGACGGCACGCCGGATCCGGGTGAGTCGCCCGACGACGGACGGCGGCGGTGGAATCTGCTCGGCGTGCCGGGCCGGCATGCCGACGTGACGCTCCGGGGGCACCGCCGCGTCGGCGACGGTGAGGTCCGGCGTCGGCTGGAACAGGTTCGGTTCGACGTGCAGCGTGATGCCGTCCTCGCCGACCAACCGGCGGGCGCCGTCGGGCCAGGCGAGCAGGGCGGCGCATTCGGCGTACCGGACGGTGGAGTGCGCGTCGCCGTAGGTCACGGTGATCCCGTCCGGGCCGATGGTCAGTTCCGCCTCGCCGTCGGTCCCCTGGTGGACGCGGCCCTCGACCGCCTCCTCGGAGGTGGTGGGTGCCGCGGTGAAGCCGGCCCAGTCGGCGGTCAGGCCCTGCGGCACGAGGAGCAGGGCGGAGGCCGCCATCTCACCGGCCACGTCCACGAGGTCGTCGACGGTGACGGCGTCGAGTTCCGCCCGCAGCTCGTCGAGGTCGCGGACGGACTGCCCGGTGAGCAGGTCACGCGCGCACCCGGGCAGGCGGTCGGCGTCCGCGTGCGCGGCGGACAGCGCCTCGCGGTGCCGCGTCACCACCACGTCCCGGTCGGCGGACATGATCCGGCCGACCCGGAGGGCGGCCAGCACGTCGATCACGCCGCCGAGCACGGCGTCCTGCTTGTCCGGCAGCGCGTCGGCCATCGCCCGGACCATGGCGGTGCCGTCGTGCCGGGGCTCGTAACCAGCGGTGACCAGGTAGGACAGCCCGTCCTCCTGCCGCAGCGACCGGAACAGCTCCCGTTCGAGCACGCCGGCGTAGACGGCCCCGGCCGCCCGCCGCCGGACGACCGCGTCGAGGGCGACCAGCCCCGCGCCGGCCGGGAAGTACGCCGGTGTGTCCGGCAACGCCGACGACGGCGTGGGCACCGGTTGCCGCGTTCCGTCGGGCAGCTCCAGCCGCAGCCCGGCCGGCAGGTCGTCGCCGGTGACGAAGAGGACGGCGTTCTGCCGGGTGAACCGGTGGGTGGCCCACTCCCGCAGGTCGTCCTCGGTGAGGCCGGCGAGGCCGTACTCCGGATAGCTGACCAGGCCGTGGTCCCGCGCGCCGTGTCGCCAGAGGGGCAGTTCGTCCAGCCCGGCGCGACCCCGGCCCCGTTGCTCGACCCGCAGGATCTCCCGCTCGACGGCGAGCGCGCGGGCCGACGGCTGGTGCAGGTGGCGGCAGACCGTCGCCAGGAACGTGGTGACCTCGGCCGGTCCGCCGCGGACCACGAAGCTGGTGAACAGGGCGTCGGTCACGCCGTTGGCGTCGTGGTCCAACGGGCCGGACGGGGCGAGCGCCACGTGCTCCAGGAGGTGGGTGACGCCCCGCCGGGCCAGGGTCTCGTCGGCGACGCCGACCCGGAACACCAGCCCGGCCCGGACCGGGCCGGGGGCCGGCGCCAGCAGGGTCGGCACGCCGTCGACGTCGAGCTGCCGGATCATCGGGCGCCGCCCTTCGCGTACGCCTCGGCGCGGGCCTCGGCGAACCAGGCGGCGGAGCCGCCGAAGACGGCGGGGTCGCCGTACGGGTCGAGTGCCTCGAACTGCTCCCGGGCCGCCGGGTGGTCCCCCATCAGGTGGAACACCAGCGCGAAGGTGCTGCGCACGCGCACCCAGCCGATGGTGTGCCGGAAGTCGGGATGCCGCACGGACCGGTCGGCCGCGGCGTGGATCTCGTCGGCCACCTCGGCCGTCCGCAGGTAGTCCCGGAGGCCGCGCAGGTCGTCGTACTCCATGCCGCGCTCGCGGTGTGCCTGGGCGATCAGGACCGCCTGTGGGGCGCCGAGCGGCGCCGCCTCGGTGCGGTCACGGGCGAACGCGTCGACCGCGGCCCAGTCGCCGCCCCACTTCGGGCAGAGCTGTTGCAGCATCTCGGCCTGGGCGGCCAGGTGGTGGGGCTCGTGCCGGGCCAGGCGGTCGTACCGCCGGCGGGTCTCGGCCAGCCCCAGGCTCAGGCCGCGGGACAGCGTGATCCGCTGGGTCCAGGCCGCCACGTCGTCGGGCCACCGCGCCGTCACGTCGATCAGGATCCGTTCGGCGCGCCGCAGGTGGTCATGGAACCGGGCGAACTGGTCTTCGCTGACCCGGGCGGCCGTCGCCCTGGTCCGGATCCGCCAGCCGGTGTGCACGAGGGTCGCCCCGAGCAGGGTCTGGGCGAGTCGGTCCGCCGGCTCGCGCTGGAGCCGCATTTGCAGGAGGCTCTCCGCCCCACCCCAGGCCGCGACGGCACCGACCAGCTGGGTGGCGGTGGCCGCGTCGGCGCCGGCGAAGACCGCGCGCAGCGCCGCCCAGTCGTGGTCGCGGAGCGCCGGGCGCAGCGCCGCCACCTCCGGGTACGCGGCTTCCGCGTCCAGCGTGTGGGGTCTCGGGGGAGGCACGGCGGGATAATAGGTGATCTTCCTGCCGTCGGTTGCCCCGCTCAGCCCGTGGCGCGCAGCTCCGCGAGTACCGCCCCGGCCGCCCGCCAGCCGCTCGCGAGGGCCCCCTGGATGGACGGGCTGTCCCGGTGGTCGCCGGCGACGAAGAGCCCCTCGCCGAGCTCGACCGGCTTGCGCAGCCGGCCCTGCGGCGGCGGCGCGGCGGGCAGCGCGTCCGGCACCGCCACGGTGGTGAGGTGGGTCCAGTCGGCGGTGGGGCGCCCGTAGAGGCGGTCCAGCTCGCGGCGGATCACCGGCTCGGGCGGGGCCTGCGGGCCGACCACCGAGGTGGCCACCAGGTGCTTCCCGGCCGGCGCGTACGTGGGTGCGGCGTTGCTGACCACCACGGTGTTGGCGACCAGTTCCCGCCGCTCCCCGTCGAGGAGCAGGATCGGCTCGGCCAGCGGCGCGGTGTCGGTGCTGTGGTAGTAGGTCGTGTAGCTGTGCGTGCGTACCCGCTGGAGCCGCGGCAGCAGGGTGCCCGCCGCCGGCGGGTCCACGGCGACCACGACGGCGCGGCAGGTGAGTTCGCCGGTCGGGGTGCGGACCTGGCCCGGCGCGACCTCGGCGACGGGGGTGTCCAGGTCGATCAGCTCGGCGGGCAGCGGGCCGGCGACGGCCGCGGGCAGGGCGGCCATGCCGCTGGCGGGCAGCCCGATCCGGCCGCGGGCGAACGCGCGCAGGAGGACGGCGAGCACGTGGCTGGAGGTGGCCAGCTCGCGGTCGAGCAGCACGCCGGAGAGGAACGGCCGGAGCAGTTCCTCGATGAACGCGGCGGAGAGCCCGGCCCGGCGCAGCGCCGACTCGGTGGTGGTCTCGGGCGCGTTGAGCAGCCGGCCCACCGGCAGGGTGGCGCAGCCGGTGGCGAGCGCGGCGAAGCGCAGCCGGTCGGCCAGTGACCCGACGCCGGCGGTGACCGTGGCGGGGGCACCGGCGGGGTCGCGCAGCGGGTTGACCAGGCGGTCCAGCCGGTCGCCGCGGCGGACCAGCACCCCGGAGGTGAACCAGCCCAGGTCGAGGGCGCCGAGGTCGACCAGGCCGCCGAGCCGCGGGTAGGCCGTGTTGAGCACCTGGAAGCCGCGGTCCAGCAGGTAGCCGTCGACCTCGTCGGTGGCGATCCGGCCGCCGAGCCGGTCGGCGGCCTCCAGCAGCCGCCAGGGCACGCCGGCCCGGTGCAGCCGGCGGGCGGCGGCGAGGCCGGCCAGGCCGCCGCCGACGATGACGACGTCGGTGTCAGCGGGCACGCTCCACCTCCGCGCCGGCCCGGTCGCCGTCCCGGTTGGTCCGGGACAGCCGGCCCGGCCACCAGACCTTCGGCCCGATGTCGTACGCGAGCGCGGGCACCAGCAGCGAGCGGACCACGATGGTGTCGAGCAGCACCCCGGCGGCGACCGCCACGCCCAGCTCGACGAGTACCACGAGTGGCAGCACGGCGAGCGCGGAGAAGGTGGCGGCGAGCACGATGCCGGCGGAGGTGATCACGCCGCCGGTGACCGCCAGACCGGTGAGCACGCCGGCGCGGGTGCCGCGCCGGACCGACTCCTCGCGGACCCGGCTCATCAGGAAGATGTTGTAGTCGATGCCGAGGGCGACCAGGAAGACGAACGCGAACAGCGGGAACGACTGGTCGACCCCGGGGAAGTCGAAGAGGTACCGGAAGATCAGCGCGCAGAGGCCGAGGGTGGCCAGGAACGACAGCACCACGGTGGCGATCAGCAGCACCGGGGCGAGCAGGGCCCGCAGCAGCACGGCCAGGATGACCGCGATGACCAGCAGCACCACCGGGATGATGACGTTGCGGTCCCGGGTGGACGCGTCGGCGGTGTCCACGTTGATGGCGGTGAACCCGCCGACCACCGCGTCCGCGCCGGGCACCCGGTGCACCGCCGCGCGCAGCTCGCGGATGGCGCGTTCGGCGCCGTCGCTGTCCGGCGGGTCGGTGAGGGTGGCCTGCAGCTGCACCCGCCCGTCGACCACCTGGGGCGGCCCGGCCGGGCCCTGCTGGCTGAACGGCCGGACCGAGGACACCCCCGGTACGCCCTGCGCCACCTGGGCGACCTGCTGGGCGGCGGCCTGGTTGGTGAAGATGGTGGCGGGGCTGCCGGTGCCGGCCGGGTAGTGGCGGGCGATCACCTCCTGGCCGGCCACCGAGTCGGTGCGCTGGGTGAACAGGTCGGACTGGCCGAGCGTGGTGGCGCCGAGCTGGGTCACGCCGACGGCGAGCGCCGCCAGGGCCACGGCGGTGACGATCCAGACGGTCCGGGCCCGCCGGGCCACGAAGCCCGCGACCCGCCCCCAGATGCCGTGTTCGGTCCGCGGGTCGGCCTGGTCGAACCGGGGTCGCCGGGGCCAGAACGCCCACCGGCCGCCGAGCAGCAGCAGGGCGGGCAGGAAGGTCAGCATCACCAGCAGGGTGGCGGCGATGCCGACGGCGCTGACCGGGCCGAGCGCCCGGTTGGAGTTGAGGCTGGACAGCAGCAGGCAGAGCAGGCTGACGATGACGGTGGCGCCGGACGCGATGATCGCCGGGGCGGCGCCCTTCCAGGCGGCCCGCATGGCGTCCCAGGGCCGCTCGTGCCGGTGCAGTTCCTCCCGGTAGCGGGCGATGAGCAGCAGCGCGTAGTCGGTGCCGGCGCCGAAGACGAGGACGGTGAGGATGCCCTGGGCCTGCCCGTTGAGCTTGATGACGTCGTTCTTCGCCAGGAGGTAGACGCACAGCGCGGCCAGTGAGTACGACATCCCGGCGGCGAGCAGCGGGAAGACCCAGAGCACCGGGCTGCGGTAGACGATCAGCAGGATGACCAGCACCACGACCAGGGTGACCAGCAGCAGCGGCCCGTCGATGGCGGTGAACACCTCGATGAGGTCGGCGAGCAGGCCCGCCGGGCCGGCCACGTCCACGGTGAGCCCGTCCCGGTCGCTGCCGGCGATCTCCCGCAGCTGGTCGACCACCGCGCCGATCTGTTCGCCCTCGGCGGCGTCGATCGGGACGACCACCTGCACGGCCTGCCGGTCCTGGCTGACGATCGGCGGCGGCAGCGGGCCGACCACGCCGGGCAGTTGGGCGAAGCGGGCCGCGTCGGCCTGGACCCGATGCTGGTCGGCCGGGGTGATGCCGGAGGTGCGCTCGTACACGACGAGCGCCGGGGTGGTCTCCCGGTCCACGAAGCCGGCCGCGAGGTCCTGCGCCCGGGTGGCCTCGGCGTCGGCGGGGAGGAAGGCGGCGTTGTCGTTGGTGGCGACGTCGCCGAGCTTGCCGGAGTAGGGCCCGGCGACGCCGCCGACGACGAGCCAGCCCAGCACCACGACGACCGCGATAAGCGTCGCGGTCCAGCGGCTCCGCCCTCCGGCCATCCCATCCACCCTTGAATCGACGCGGCAATCGACGCAGCGCGAGTCTAAGTCGACATCGACCATCCTGCCGGGCGAAGCGGCGCCGGCGGGCGGAAACCGGCACCGCGGCGGGCGGAGGTGCGGCAACGAGAAACGCCCGTCGGCCAGGGGCCGGCGGGCGTCGTGTGGAGCGGAGCTCCCCCGTTTGGACTCGAACCAAAAACCTGCCGGTTAACAGCCGGCTGCTCTGCCAATTGAGCTACGGGGGACCGTAGGTCACCCGGCTGCGGATCTCTCCGCGCCGTGCGACGGGGACAAGAGTACAGGACATCGGGGGGTGGTGCGCCAGGGGGCTACCCCACTTCCCCCGCCCGGTCGGGGGCCGGGCAACCCCATCAAAATACCGGACAAATCGCCATCTCGGCACAGGGAGGTATGAGCCGAGAGCAGGATGGGTAGTTAGCCGCCGACAGAGAACGCAGGCGCGAGAAGGTCGCTCCCGCCCGGGGCACCCGGACGGGATCGGCGGCGCGTCAGGTACGGAAGGAGCCGCCATGCGCGGAAAGATCATGTTTCTTGGCGGGCTGGCTGCGGGATTCGTCCTGGGCGCCCGTGCCGGTCGGGAGAAGTACGAGGAGCTGGTGGTCCGGGGCCGCAAGGTGCTCGACCACCCGACCGTCCAGGAGGCGGCGGGTGTCGCGCAGGCTCAGGCGACCCGGCTCTACTCGGAGGGCAAGGACAAGCTGGGGCAGACCAAGCTCGGCGAGAAGCTGGGCACCGGCAACGGCAGCAAGCAGGGGCTGACCGAGGCCGACAAGCCGTTCGCCGGCACGCCGGCCGCCGTCGGCGCCAAGTCCGGCTCGACCGGCACGGGCTCGACCAGCGCGACCGGGTCGTCGACCACCAGGTCGTCCGGCACGAGCACCAACCTCTGACGCCAACCGGGCAGCGGGCCGGTCGCCATCGGGCGACCGGCCCGCTCTCGTCTGTCCGAACGAGACCCCGCTCCCACTTTTGTTCAGGATGAGCAAAAGTGGGAGCGGATCATCGAAAACTTTTGGCTTCAACCTCTTCTCTTTGGTCCCGGGCGCAAATATCGTCTCGCGTAGAACCTGGCCAGGCTCTCGTCACCTTCCAGCGACCTCCTCAGCCTCGTCCCGGCGCTGAGGCGGACCCGCCCGACCAGAGCGAGGTTCGATGCGCAGAAGACCGTTCGGCCGCAGGGCCGCCACCTATCTCGGCCTGCTCACACTCGTCGCCGCGACGCTCGTCGCGACGGCGGAGCGGGCCCCGACCCCGGCGCGGGCCGCGCCGGTGCTCACCGCTCCCGCACCCGTCAGCAACGGCATCCAGTACAAGGTGCTCGTCTTCACCCGGTCGGCCGGCGGCAACAACGCCGCCACCGCGGCCGGTGTGCAGGCCGTCCAGGACCTCGGACGGGACCGCCGCTTCACCGTCGAGGTCACCAACGACCCGCGCAAGTTCGACCAGGCCCACCTGAAGCAGTTCCGCGCCGTGGTGTTCCTGAACACCGCCGGCGACGTGCTCAACGACGCCCAGCAGGCCGCCTTCGAGGCGTACTACCGCGACGGCGGCGGCTTCGTCGGCGTCCACTCCGCCATCGAGGCCGAGCCCGACTGGTCGTTCCTCACCAACGTGCTCGGCACACGGGCCACCGGCGCGCCGACCGCCGCGAGCCGGGCGACGGTCACCGTCGCCGACCGGGTCCACCCGGCCTCGGAGACGCTGCCGCAGCGCTGGTCCACCACCGACCGGTGGTACAACTTCGCGGCCAACGTCCGGGGCGTCTCGCACGTGCTGGCCACCGTGGACGAGAAGACGTACGCCGGCGGCAGCATGGGCTTCGACCACCCGGTCACCTGGTGCAAGGACTACCAGGGCGGCCGCTCCTTCTACACCGGACTCGGCGCCACCCCGGAGAGCTACGGCAGCGCCGACCTTCGGGCCCACCTCGGCGGGGCGATCCAGTGGGCGGCCGGCGTCACCGACGGCGACTGCGGCGCGACCGTGCTGGCCAACTACCAGATGACGGTGGTCGGGGCGCAGCCCAACGTCAACGAGCCGATCGGCTTCGACGTGCTCCCCGACGGCCGGGTGATCCAGACCGACCGGCGCGGCGGCGTCCGGCTGCACGACCCGGCCACCAACGCGACCACGGTGCTGGCCCAGATCCCGGTCTACACCCACAGCGAGGACGGGATGTACGGCCCGGCGGTGGACCACGACTTCGCCACCAACAAGTGGGTCTACCTCTACTACGCGCCCCCGCTGGACACCCCGACGGGCGGCGCGCCGACCACCAGCACCGACCCGGCCGCGTGGGACCAGTGGAAGGGCTACTTCCAGCTCTCCCGGTTCAAGTTCGTCGACGGCGAGACCCCGTCGCTGGACCTGAGCACCGAGCAGAAGATCCTCCAGGTCCCGGTGGACCGCGGCGCCTGCTGCCACGTCGCCGGTGACATCGCGTTCGACTCGAAGAACAACCTCTGGCTGGTGACCGGGGACGACACCCCGGCCGGCGGCGGCGGGTCGGGCGGCTTCTCGCCGCACAACGACTCGGTGAGCGCCACCGGCGTCTACCAGGCCCCGTTCGTCGACGCGCGGCGCAGCTCGGCCAACACCAACGACCTGCGCGGCAAGATCCTGCGGATCACGGTCGGCGCGGACGGGTCGTACACCGTCCCGGCAGGGAACCTGTTCCCGGCCGGCACCGACAGGACCCGCCCGGAGATCTACGCGATGGGCTTCCGGAACCCGTTCCGGATCACCCTCGACAAGGACGACGTCGCCTACATCACCGACTACTCGCCGGACTCCTCGACCGCCGCGGTCGGCCGCGGGCCGGCGGGCACCGGCCGGATGATGGTGGTCGACAAGCCGGCGAACTACGGCTGGCCGATGTGCGTGCAGCCGAACCTGCCGTACATCGAGATGAACTGGACCACCAGCCCGATCTCCCCGGTGGCCCCGTTCGACTGTGCGGCACCGAAGAACACCTCGCGGCACAACACCGGCCTGACCGACCTGCCGCGGGTGGAGAAGTCGGAGCTGTGGTACTCGTTCCAGGCCCCCACGCCCTGCCCGGAGTCCTACCTGTCGACTCCGACGCAGACCTGCCCGGTGCTCTTCCCGGAGCTGGGCACGGGCGGCGTGGGCCCGCACGGCGCGGCGAAGTACGACTTCGACCCGGAGCTGAGGTCGGAGACGAAGTTCCCCGAGTACTACGACGACGCGATCATCTTCGGTGAGTTCACCCGGGACACGCTCAAGGAGATCCGGCTGGACGACCAGGGCGAGATCCTGAAGATCAACAACGTGTTGAACTGCGGGCAGGCGCCCACCACGCCGACCAAGCCGTTCCTCTGCGACAACCCGATGGACATGCGGTGGGGCGCGGACGGCAACCTCTACCTGCTGACGTACGGCGACGGGTTCTTCAACGTCAACCCGGACGCGGCGATGCTCAAGTTCAGCTACGTCAAGGGCCTGCGGGCACCGACCGCCGTGCTGAACGCGACCCCGACCAACGGCCGGGCGCCGCTGACCGTCGCCTTCTCCAGCGACGGCTCGAAGGACCCGGACCCGGCGGACTCGATCTCGTTCGCCTGGGACTTCGACGGCAACGGCACCACCGACTCGATCGACCCGAACCCGTCGTTCACCTACACCACCAACGGCGTCTACACCGCCCGGCTCACGGTGACCGACTCCAGCGGCAAGACCGCGTCGGCGAACACCACAATCACGGTCGGCAACACCGCGCCGACCGTCACCGTCACCACCCCGCTCGAAGGCGGCTTCTTCAGCTGGGGCGACGACATCCCGTGGACCGTCACGGTCACCGACCCGGAGGACGGGCCGGTCGACTGCGCCAGGGTCGAGGTGACCTTCGTGCTCGGCCACGACAGCCACGGGCACGGCGAGGCCAACCAGTTCGGCTGCTCCGGGGTGCTGCCCACGGACGCCGACGACGCCTCGCACGGCGGCTACATCTACGGCGTGGTCAGCGCGTCGTACACCGATCAGGGCGCCAACGGCCAGCCGGCCCTGACCACGGTGGACCAGCAGATCATCCAGGCCAAGCGCCAGGAGGTCGAGTTCGCCACCGAGGAGTCCGGCACGACGGTCGGCACCAGCGCGGACACCGGGGGCGGGCAGCAGCGCGGCAGCCTCGACCCCGGCGACTGGATCGCGATCAACAACACCGTGAACCTCACGAACATGCAGTCGGTGACGCTGCGCACCTCCGGGGGCAGCGCCGCCACCGCCGGGCAGCCCCGGTTCGGCGTCCAGTTCCGGCTGGACTCCCCCACCGGCCCGCTGCTGGCCACGGCCACGGTCAACGCGACCACCGGCAACAACGCCTTCACCAGCACCACCGTGCCGGTCACCGACCCGGGCGGGACGCACAAGCTCTACCTGGTCCTGACCACCGTCCCCGGCGGCCCGGCCAGCGGCTTCGGCAACCTCAACTGGGTCGAGTTCACCGGCCAGGGCATCGGCGTCACCCCGTGACGCCCGGGTGGGGCCGCCACCCGGCGGCCCCACCCGCCCTCTTCCTCCCACACCACCGGCACCGTCAGAAAGGCAGTCAGCCATGAACGACACAGCGCACGGGATGAGCCGCCGTCGGATGCTCGGCACCATCGCCGGGGCGGCGGGCGCCGTCGCCGTCGGCGCCGCCGGGCTCCCGTCGGCCGCCTTCGCCGGCAACGGGCTGCTCGTCCCGACCGGCAAGCGGGGCATCATCCTCTACAGCGTCCGCGACCGGATCAGCGCCGCCCCGGACGCCACCGGCGTGCCGTACGGGTTCGAGCGGGTGCTCGCCCGGCTCGCCGAGATCGGCTACAAGGAGGTCGAGTTCGCCGGGTACACCCAGCACACCTCGATCCTCGGCCGGCAGATCACCCCGGAGGAGATCCGCAAGATCCTCGACGACAACGGGCTGCGCGCCAACGGTTCGCACGCCTCGATCCCGGGCACGGTCACTCCGGACACCATCGCCGCCTTCGAGCGGACGCTGGACACCGCCGAGATCCTCGGCATGACCCACATCGGCACCGGCAGCGACCCGACCGGCAGCAACTACAAGGCCGACTGGGACGCCGCCGTGGACCGGTGGAACACCTTCGGCGAGATGGCCGCGGCCCGGGGCCTGAAGCTGTACACGCACAACCACGACGCCGCGTACAACTTCCTGCTGGACAGCGGGCCGCTGGACGCGCTGGGCCGGCCGACCCGGTCCTCCGGGGTCCGCAAGCTGGAGTACTTCATCGCGCGGACCAACCCGGAGTGGGTCTGGTTCGAGATGGACATCTACTGGGCGCACGTGGCCCAGCACCGGTTCCGCAGCTACACCGACCCGGACGGGGTGACCCAGACCAACGTCTTCGACCCGCTGGCCGTGGTCGCCGCCCAGCCCATCCGGTTCCCGCTGTTCCACGCCAAGGACGGCACGTACGACCCCAACACCGCCGCCGGCTACGCCATGGTGCCGCTCGGCGAGGGCGACATCGACTACGGGAACTTCTTCGCGAACATGGGCGCGAAGGGTTACCACAACCCGATGTGGGAGCAGGACAACGCGCCGGGCGGTGCCGCCGACCCGGGCCGGTCGCTGCGCTACGCGGAGGTGAGCTACCAGCACATGTCGGGTCTGCGGGGCTGACCGACCCGACCGTTCGACCGCAGGGGGCCGCACCGGGAAACCGGGGCGGCCCCCTCGCGTCACGCGGCCGTGACGGCGGTGTGGCACATTCGGGGGGAGGTGATCGTGATGACGATGGTCGGACCGGAGAGCGCGGACCAGGCGCGGCTGCTGCGCCTGCTGCGCGACGACGGCCCGCGCTCGCGGGTCGAACTGGCCGACGCCCTGGGCCTGCCCCGGGCCCGGTTCCTCGCCGAGGCGGACCGGCTGGCCGCGCAGGGCCTGGTGGAGACCGCCGGGCCGGCCGCGTCCCGGGGCGGGCGCCGCTCCTCCCTGCTGCGGATCGGCAGGCAGGTGCGCTTCGGCGCGGTGCGGGTCGGCGACGGGCGGCTGGAGGTCGCGCTCACCGACGGCGAGCTGACCCTGCTCGCCCGGCACGACGAGCCGGTCGACGTCCGGCTCGGCCCCGAGGCGGTGGTCGGCCGGGCGGTCGAACTGCTCGGCAAGCTGCGGGCCGAGGCCGGGCTGGCCCGGCTGGCCGGCGTCGGGGTGGCGCTGCCCGCGCCGGTCGCGGTCCGGGAGGGCAGCCCGGTCTCCCCGCCCGGCCTGCCCGGCTGGCACCAGTTCCCGGTACGCGACACCATCGCCGCCGAGCTGGGCTGCCCGGTGCAGGTCGACAACGACGCCAACGTGATGGCCCTGGGCGAGCGGCACGCTGGCACCGGCCGGCCGTTCGACGACTTCCTCTACGTGAAGCTGGGCGACGCGGTGGGCTGCGGTCTGGTGCTCGGCGGGGCGCTCTACCGGGGCGCGGCCAGCGGCGCCGGCGACATCGGGCACCTCCAGCTCACCGAGGACGGGCCGCTCTGCGGCTGCGGCAACACCGGCTGCGTCGAGGCGTACTGCGGGGATGCCGCCCTGGTGCGGGAGGCGGTGACGGCCGCGCGGGCCGGGCGCTCGACGGCGCTCGCCGACCGGCTGGCCGCCGCCGGCGCGCTCACCGTGGCCGACGTGGCCGCGGCGGCGACCGCCGGGGATCCGGCCGCGCAGACGCTGGTCCGCGACGCCGCCCGGCGGCTCGGGCAGGTGCTGGTCGGCCTGGTCAGCTTCGTCAACCCGGCCATCGTGATCATCGGCGGCGCGGCACCGGGGATCGGGCCGGTCCTGCTCGCGGAGATCCGGGGGGTGGTCTACCGGCGCTCCACCCCGCTGGCCACCGGCAGCATGCCGATCGTCCTCTCCGACCTCGACGACCGGGCCGGCCTGGTCGGCGCGGCCCGGCTGGTCAGCGACCAGGTCCTCGCGGCCTGCTGAGGGCCGCCGTTGTCGGCGCGGCCCGGCCGGTAGGCGACCAGGTTCCGCCGCCTGCCGCCCCCGGGGCCGGCCGTGCCGGCCCCGGAGGCCCGCGGGGGTCAGTCCCGGCTGCTGCTGAACGCCGCGTCGAAGGCGGCGGCCGGGGCGTCGAAGGCGAGCCGGCGGACGAACTGGAGCGCCTCGGGGGCGCCGACCAGGCGGTCCATGCCGGCGTCCTCCCACTCGATCGAGATCGGGCCGGTGTAGCCGATCGCGTTCAACGCGCGGAAGCAGTCCTCCCACGGCACGTCGCCGTGGCCGGTGGAGACGAAGTCCCAGCCGCGCCGCAGGTCCGCCCAGGGCAGGTGGGAGGAGAGCCGGCCACGCCGGCCGTCCCCGGTGCGCACCTTCGCGTCCTTGCAGTCGACGTGGTAGATCCGGTCGGCGAAGTCGAAGATGAAGTTGACCGGGTCCAGCTCCTGCCAGACGAAGTGCGACGGGTCCCAGTTCAGCCCGAACGCGGGCCGGTGGTCGATCGCCTCCAGGGTCCGCTTGGTGGTCCAGTAGTCGTAGGCGATCTCGCTGGGGTGCACCTCGTGGGCGAAGCGCACGCCCACCTCGTCGAAGACGTCCAGGATCGGGTTCCACCGGTCGGCGAAGTCCTGGTAACCGCGCTCGATCATGGCCGGCGGGACCGGCGGGAACATCGCCAGCGTGTGCCAGATCGACGAGCCGGTGAAGCCGACCACGGTCTTCACCCCGAGCTTCGCGGCCGCCCGGGCGGTGTCCTTCATCTCCTCGGCGGCGCGGCGGCGTACGCCCTCCGGCTCGCCGTCGCCCCAGATCCGGGCGGGGAGGATGTCCTGGTGCCGCTCGTCGATCGGGTGGTCGCAGACCGCCTGGCCGACCAGGTGGTTGGAGATGGCGAAGACCTGGAGGTTGTGCTTGGCGAGGGTGGCCCGCTTGCGGTCCACGTACGACTCGTCGGCGAGCGCCTTGTCGACCTCGAAGTGGTCGCCCCAGCAGGCGACCTCCAGGCCGTCGTACCCCCACTCGGCGGCGAGCCGGCAGACCTCGTCGAACGGAAGATCGGCCCACTGGCCGGTGAAGAGCGTGATGGGTCGCGCCATTTGTCCTTCTCCCCTGTCGTGATGGGGGATTCCGTAGCGGACCGGGGCGAGGGCGACCGGGTGCGGGCGGCCCGACGGCACCGGTGGACGCGTTCGCGTCTGGGCCCGACGGGTTGCGCCTCCCGTCGGGTCACCGGCCACCTCGCGGTCGCCGCCCTCACTCTAGGTCGGGCGCGGCCGGCGCGGAAGGGCCCGGGGCCGTCAGGACGGCTCGGCCTCGTCCTCGGGAGCGGGCAGGTCGGCGCGGACCAGCCAGCCCCCCTCGGGGCGTGGGCCGGCGTGGAAGGCGCCGCCGACCGACTCGGCCCGCGCCCGCGGCCCGGTGCCCACGACGGGAGTGGTGGACCCGTCGCCACGGATCTCGACGGTGAGGCCGGCGGGGTCGTAGCGCAGCCGGACCGCGACGGCCGCGTCCGGCGCGTGCCGGCGCGCGCCGGTCAGCGCGTCCTGGATGATCCGGTACGCGGCCACGTCGACCGCGGCGGGCAGCGGGCGGGGCTGGCCACCCACCCGCCAGCGCACCGCCTGGCCGGCGGCGAATTCGTCGATGAGCGCGTCCAGCCGGGTGAGGCTGGGCGCGGGCCCGGTGTCGACCGCCGGCTGCCCGTCGCGGCGCAGCGCCCCGAGCACGGCGGCCAGCAGTCCGCCACCGACCCTCGGGCGCGCCCGGGCGACCCGACGCCACCGCTCCAGCCGTCCCACACCGTCAAGGTACGGCAGCAGCCCGGCGGCGGACCGGGCGGATCCCGCGGGTCGCCCGGTCCGCCGTTCCGCTCGTCAGGGCAGGGTCCACCGCTGGTTCGCGGCGCCGGTGCAGGTCCAGAGGTGCACGGGCGTGCTGTCGGCGGAGTTGTTGCCGGAGACGTCCAGGCACTTGCCGGACTGCGGGTTGCGCACCGTGCCGTCGGCCTGGGCCGACCAGTTCTGCGCCCCGGTGCCGTTGCAGGTCCAGAGCTGGATCTTCGTGCCGTCGGCCGAGCCGCCGCCCGACACGTCCAGGCACTTGCCCAGCGCCCGGACGGTCGAGTTCGGGGTCACCGTCCAGGTCTGGGCGGTGCCGCCGTTGCAGGTGTAGAGCTGCACCTGGGTGCCGTCCGCGGTGGCGCCGCCCCGCACGTCCAGGCACTTGCCGGCCAGGCCCCGGATCGGGCCGGTCCCGCCGCCCCCACCGCCCCGCACCAGGGTGAAGTCGTCCACGTCGAACAGCCCGGAGCCGGTGCCGGCGAAGGTGAGATACACCGTCTGGCTGCCCGACGGCACGCCGGCCAGCGTCGTGTTGACGTCGGCGAAGGTGGTCCAGCTACCGGTGTTCGGCACCGCCACCTGACCGAGCACCGGGCCCGTCGGGGAGCCGGTGCGGAGCTGGAGCGTGCCGCCCGGGCCGCCGGAGACCACGCGGGCCCGCAGCGCGGTCACCCCGGTCAGATCGAGCCCCTGGTACGCGGCCCAGTCGCCCGGGTCGACGTACCCCAGGGTCTGCCCGCCGTTGGCGCCGGCCTTGGTGAACGGGGTGACCCCGCTGGCCGAGCTGAACGCCTCGGCCTGGACGGTGGTGCTCCCGGTCGGCGGCGGGGTGGTGCCCAGCTCCTTGATCCGGACGTTGCGGAACGACACGTCGTCGCCGGTGCCGTGGTTCTGGAGGCCGATGTGGCCGGCGAGCGAGCGGGCCGGGTCGGTGTTGGTGAAGTCGTTGATCTTCACGCCGTTGAGGAGGACCTGGAGCCGCTCCCCCTCGACCAGCAGCTCGTAGGTGTTCCACTCCCCCGCCGGGTTGAGCGCCGCGTCCCGGGCGGCCAGGTCGGCCGACTTGAACGTGTAGACGGCGCCGGTGGTGCGGTCGGCGCTGTCGGTGGGGTCGATCTGGATCTCGTAGCCGTTGTTGACGGCCGACCAGGGGTCGCTCGACGGCGGGAAGCCGATGAAGACCCCGGAGTTGTCGTCGCCGGCCAGCCGCCAGTCCAGCTTCAGCGAGTAGTTGGTGAACTGCTTGGCGCTGTACCAGTACAGGCCCATCCCGCCGACCGAGGTGAGGGTGGCGTCGGCGTTGGTGAAGCTGCCCGGCCCGGCCTGCGACCAGCCGGTGGTGGCGCCGTTGTAGAGCGCCGTGTAGCCGGTCTCCGGGCGGCAGTCGGCCTTGCTGCGGCCGGCCGCGTACCGGATGCCGCCGAGCAGGTGGGCCCGGAACGCGGGCTCGGCGTAGGACGCCTGGGTGTGCCCACCGCCGGTGTAGAAGGACCGGCCGCCCGCGTACGCCTTGCACCAGGCGTGCGGGTGGTCGCCGCCCATCGAGCCGCCGGAGTACGACGACTCGTCGAGGGTGGCCAGCACGTGCGCGGTGGACCGGGCGTTGGTGCGGTAGTTGTACCACTCGTCGGTGCGGTTCCAGGTCTGCGGCAGGTGCGCGGTGGCCGCGTGCCCCCGGTCCTCCACCTTCACGGTGGCCGGCTGGATCGCCGGGTGGGAGGCGAACCAGGCGCCGACCAGGTTGCCGTAGAACGGCCAGTCGTACTCGGTGTCGGCGGCGGCGTGCACGCCGACGTAGCCGCCGCCCGCGCCGACGTACGCCTCGAAGGCGGCCTGCTGGGTGGCGTTGAGCACGTCCCCGGTGGTGTTGAGGAAGACCACCGCCTCGTAGCGGGCCAGGTTGGCGGTGGTGAACTGGGCGGCGTCCTCGGTGGCGGTGACGGTGAAGCTGTTCGCCGCGCCGAGGTCGCGGATGGCCTGGATGCCGGCCGGGATGGCGTCGTGCCGGAAGCCGGCGGTCTTGGAGAAGACCAGCACGTCGTAGGGGGCGTCGGCGGCGGCCGCCGGGTTGGCGGGGCTGGTGCAGGCGAGGGTGGCGAGGACGGCGGTGGCCGCGCCGAGTGCGGTGCGGAGGAGTCTCATGTCGCTCTCCAGGGCCGGACGGGGTGCGGGGCCGGCCGGCCCCGCACCGTCGGATCAGGGCAGGGTCCACTTCTGGTTCGCGGCGCCGGTGCAGGTCCAGAGGTGCACGGGGGTGCCGTCGGCGGAGTTGTTGCCGGAGACGTCCAGGCACTTGCCGGACTGCGGGTTGCGCAGCGTGCCGTCGGCCTGGGCCGCCCAGTTCTGCGCCCCGGTGCCGTTGCACGTCCAGAGCTGGATCTTCGTGCCGTCGGCGGTCGCGCCGCCGGAGACGTCCAGGCACTTGCCGAGCGCCCGGATCGTCGAGTTCGGTGTCACCGTCCAACTCTGCGCCGTGGTGCCGTTGCAGGTGTAGAGCTGGATCTGGGTGCCGTCGGCGGTCGCGGCGTTGCGCACGTCGAGGCACTTGCCGGCCAGCCCCCGGACCGGCCCGGTCCGCGCGGCCGACGTGGTGAGGGTGAACGAGTCCACGTCGTAGAGCGCGCCGGCGCCGCCCGCGAAGGTGAGGTAGAGCGTGGTGGTGCCGGCGGGCGGGTTGGCGACCGCGCCGGTGACCGTGGTGAAGGTGTCCCATCCGCCGGTCACCGGGACGGTGGCCGAGCCGAGCACGGTGCCGGTGGCCGAACCGGCCCGCACCTGGAGGGTGCCGCCCACCCCGGCCGAGGAGACCCGGGCGCTGAACCCGGTGACGTTGCCGAGCTGGTAGGGCTCGAACGCGATCCAGTCCCCGTTGTGGATGTCACCGACCGTCCTGCCGCCCTCGGCGGTCGCCTTGTCGAAGGTGTTGATCCCGGCGGAGGTCTTGAAGTGCTCGGCCTGCCGGTGCCGGGGCTGGAGGGTGTGCTGGGTGTGCGTGGTCAGGCCGCCGGCGTCGGTGTACTCGGCGTCGAAGATCGCGAAGATGTTCGCCGCGTCGTCGTGCTCGCCGTCGACCGGGATGCTGATCGAGCCGGTGCAGCCGGTCGCCGAGGTGATCTGGTGGCCGTGCTGGTCGTGGCCGAGCACGTAGGTCATCTTGACCCGGGTGCAGTCGATCGTGCCGTCCTCCGGGTCGGTGACGGTGATCCGGAACGGCACGGTGTCGCCGAAGGCGAAGAGCTGCCCGTTGCCCGGGCTGTTCACGGTGACCGTCGGCGCGGTGTTGCCGACGGTGATCACCACGCTGGCGGTGCCGGTGGCGCCCTGCGGGTCGCGGACGGTCAGCGTGGCGGTGTACCGGCCGTTGGCCGCGTAGGTGTGCGCCGGGTTGGCCGCCGTGGAGGTGCCGCCGTCGCCGAACGCCCAGGCGTAGGTGAGCGCCCCGCCCTCGGGGTCGGACGAGCCGGCCGAGGAGAACGTTACCGCCAGCGGGGCCGCGCCGGAGG
This sequence comes from Micromonospora sp. I033, assembly GCF_053890995.1. Taxonomy (NCBI): domain Bacteria; kingdom Bacillati; phylum Actinomycetota; class Actinomycetes; order Micromonosporales; family Micromonosporaceae; genus Micromonospora; species Micromonospora sp. I033. The sequence continues at coordinate 24,028 of NZ_JBSSLX010000029.1, forward strand.
TCTTGTCGGCGGCGGCCCGGGCCACCGGGGCGCGGTTGCCGCCGCCGAGGTAGTCGAAGCGGTACAGCGCCGAGTTGGCGTCGCCGTTGAAGTAGCCGGTGCCGTAGTCCAGCACGTAGTAGGAGCCGTCCGGCCCGAACGCGGAGTCCATCACCTGCTTGCCGGTCCACGGGAAGGTGTCGATCGTGCCGGGCGAGCCGTCGGCGTTGAGGTGGATCGGCTTGATCCAGCCCCGGCCGAACTCGGTGGCGAAGAACTGCCCGTCGAAGGACTGCGGGAACTTGGTGGTGGACGGGTTGGCGGCGTTGTACCGGTAGACCGGGCCGGCCATCGGCGACTCGGAGCCCCCGCCGAACTCGGGCGGGCTGCCGGCGTCGCCGGCGTAGCGGATCCAGGCCGGCTTCGCGGCCGGCAGGGTGCTCTGGCCGGTGTTGCGGAACGAGTTGTTGGTCGGGCCGCCCGCGCAGTTGTACTTCGCGCCCGCCGTGCCGCTGGCGAAGTCCCACTCGGCGTACGTCTCGGCCGCCGTGTTGGTGCCGGTGCAGTACGGCCAGCCGTAGTTCCCCGGGCCGGTGACCCGGTCGAACTCGACCTGGCCGGACGGACCGCGGGCCGAGCTGGTGCCGGCGTCCGGGCCGTAGTCGCCGACGTAGACGACGCCGGTGGCCTTGTCGACGCTCATCCGGAACGGGTTGCGGAAGCCCATCGCGTAGATCTCCGGCCGCGTCCGCGCGGTGCCCGGCGCGAAGAGGTTCCCGGCGGGGATGGCGTACGTCCCGTCGGCGTTCACCTTGATCCGCAGGATCTTCCCGCGCAGGTCGTTGGTGTTGCCGGCGCTGCGCTGCGCGTCGTACGCCGGGTTGCGGTTGGTCCGCTCGTCGATCGGGGCGTAGCCGCCGGAGTCGAAGGGGTTGGTGTCGTCGCCGGTGGAGAGGTAGAGGTTGCCGGCGGCGTCGAAGTCGATGTCGCCGCCGACGTGGCAGCACATGCCCCGGTCGGCCGGCACGTCCAGCACGTCGACCTTGCTCGCCTGGTTGAGCGTGAAGTCGGCGTTGAGGGTGAACCGGGAGAGCCGGTTGACTCCCTGCCACGCGGAGAAGTCGCTGCCGGTGGCGGGGGCGTCGCCGGCCGGGGTGGAGAGCGGGGGCGCGTAGTAGAGGTAGATCTGCCGGTTGCTCGCGAAGCCGGGGTCGACGCCGACGCCCTGGAGCCCCTCCTCGTCGTGGGTGTAGACCGGCAGGGTGCCGATCACGGTGGTGACGCCGGCGGCGTCGGTGCGCCGGAGCGTGCCGTTGCGGGCGGTGTGCAGGACCGAGCGGTCGGGCAGCACCGCGAGCGACATCGGCTCGCCGGTCTCGGCGACGCCGCGGGCGAGTTCGACCTGCTGGAAGTCGGTCGCGGGGATGGGGTGCGCGGACGCCGGGACGGGCGTCGCGGCCAGGCCGACCGCGCCGGCGGCCGCCGCGAGCAGCAGCGCCGATCCGGCGGGGAGCCATCGTCTGGTGGGGGTGTGGTGGGGGCTGGACATGCCTCTGCTGTCCCTTCCTGACGCGCGCAGCCAGGATCGGGCGCGCGTCGCGCCGGATGCCGTGCGGGGTTGCTGCGCCGGCCCGCCGGGTGCGGCTCGGTGGGCCGTGACCACCGGTGGTTGCGGCCGGCCGGCGGTCACCTCGACGAGGTTGCCGATTGCGGGCGGTTCACCTCGACGAAACAGCTCTGTGCTTGCGCACGACATTAAGACCTTTCGATCTGCCTGTCCATAGCTTCCGCTGGTTCCGGAACGACTTTCGTCGATCTGCGACAAAAGTTGCGATCAGCGGCGCCGGTCCACGGCCCGGGCCGCCAGGTCGGCCAGCGCCACCCGGGCCGGCTCGGCCAGCGGCAGCCGGTCCAGCGCGGCCAGCGCGGCGTCGGCCCGGGACCGGATCATCCGCTCCACCGCCGCCCGGGCCCCGGACGCCACCACGATCCGGCGCACCTCGGCGGCGCCCGCCGGGTCCAGGGCCGGATCGCCGACCAGCGCCCGCAGCCGCGCCGCCCCGGCCGGCCCGGCGGCCGCCCGGGCCAGCGCCAGCAGCACGGTCGGCTTCCCCTCGCGCAGGTCGTCCAGGTTGGACTTCCCGGTCACCGCCGGGTCGCCGAAGACGCCGAGCAGGTCGTCGCGGAGCTGGAAGGCGTCCCCGAGCGGGTCGCCGAACCCGGCCAGCGCCGCCACCACCTCCGGGTCCGCCCCGGCCAGGGCGGCGCCCACCTGCACCGGACGGGTCACCGTGTAGCGGGCCGTCTTCAACCGGACCACCGCGAGGGCGCTCTCCACCGAGCCGTCGCCGGCCGCGGCCACCACGTCGAGGTACTCCCCCGCGATCACCTCGGCCCGCATCCGGGCGAGCAGGGCGTGGCCCCGGCGCAGCCGCTCGGTGTCGAGCCCGCAGCCGTGGAACATCTGCCCCGACCAGGCGGCGCAGAGGTCGCCGCAGAGCAGGGCCGCCTGCCGGCCGTACGCCTCCGGGTCGCCACGCCAGCCGGCCCGGGCGTGCCGCTCGGCGAAGACCCGGTGCACGGTGGGCCGGCCGCGCCGGCGGTCGCTGCGGTCCAGGATGTCGTCGTGGATCAGCGCGAAGGCGTGGAACAGTTCCAGCGCCGCCGCGGCCACCACGATGGGGGTGCCGTCGGCGCCGCCGAAGCCCCGCCAGCCCCAGTAGCAGAACAGGGGCCGCAGCCGCTTGCCGCCGGCCAGGACGAACCGGCTGAGCACGTCGTGCACGGCTTCCGTACCGTCGTCCGGCCGACCCGGCCCTCGCTCGTGCAGGAACGCGGCGAGCGCGGCGTCGAAGCGGTCCCGCAGCAGGGCCGGGTCGGTCGGTGCGACGGTCACGGTCATGGCGCCTCCCGGGCCAGTCCGGCGAGCTGGAGCAGCAACGCCTTGACGTCGGTCGCGGCGACCCGGTCCCGGGCCGCGGCCCGGTCGGAGCAGAGCAGCACCGGCCCGTCGGCCGGGTCGGCGGGAAGCCGGCCGTGCGAGCCGCGGACGGCCCGCGCCCCGGCGTCCAGCCCCACCACGCTCATCAGGTAGCGCAGCCCGAGCTTCTTGCGGGCCAGCGCCAGCGCGGCCCGGCGCTTCGCCGCTCCCGGCGCGGCCGGATCGAAGAAGAGTTCGGCCGGGTCGTAGCCGGGCTTGCGGTGGATCTCGACGAGCCGGGCGAAGTCGGGCGCCCGGGCGTCGTCCAGCCAGTAGTAGTAGGTGAACCAGGCGTCCGGCTCGGCCACCAGCACCAGCTCGCCGGAGCGGGAATGGTCCAGCCCGTACCCGGCCTGGCCGGCGGCGTCCAGCACCTCGGCCACCCCGGGCAGCGCCGCGCAGAGTTTCGCCACCGCGGGCACGTCGGCCGGGTCCTTCACGTAGACGTGCGCCACCTGGTGGTCGGCAACCGCGAAGGCCCGCGACGTCCACGGGTCCAGGTACTCCATGCCGGCCTGCGTGTAGACCCGCAGCAGCCCCTCGGCACGCAGCATCCGGTTGACGTCCACCGGTCGGGAGACGTCGGTGATGCCGTACTCGGAGAGCGCCACCACCGTGGCGTCCCGCTCCCGGGCGGCGTCGAGCAGCGGGGCGAGCACCGCGTCCAGCTCGGCCGCCGCGGCGGCGGCCCGGGGCGAGGACGGGCCGAAGCGTTGCAGGTCGTAGTCGAGGTGCGGGACGTAGACCAGGGTCAGGTCGGGGGCGTGGTCGGCCAGGATCTTCTCCGCGGCCCGGCAGATCCATTGCGACGAGGGCAGCCCGGCACCCGGCCCCCAGTAGGTGAACAGGGGGAACGTGCCGAGCGCGTCGGTCAGGGTGTCGTGCAGCTCGGGCGGGTCGGTCCAGCAGTCCGGCTCCTTGCGCCCGTCCGCGTGGTAGATCGGGCGCGGGGTGACCGTCCAGTCCACGTCGGCGCCCATGGCGTACCACCAGCAGACGTTGGCGACCCGGTAGCCGGGCTCGACCCGGCGGGCCGCCTGCCACAGCTTCTCCCCGCCGACCAGGGCGTTGTGCTGCCGCCAGAGCAGCACCTCGCCGAGGTCCCGGAAGTACCAGCCGTTGCCGACGATCCCGTGCCCCGCCGGCGGCTCGCCGGTGAGGAAGGTGGACTGCACCGAGCAGGTCACCGCCGGCAGCACCGTGCCCAGCTCGGCGGCGAACCCGGCCTCGGCGACCGCCCGCAGCCGGGGCATGTGCGCCAGCAACCGCGGGGTCAGCCCGACCACGTCGAGCACCACCAGCCGCCGGCTCACGAGCGCACTCCCGCCGCCGTGGCAAGGCCGAGGTTGACCAGCTCGTCGCGGGCGAACGCCAGCTCGGCAGCGATCCCGGTGGCCAGCTCCGCGTCGGTACGCGGTCGCCGCGCCGCCGGCAGCACCCCCCAGGTGTACGTCTCGACGTCGAGGTGGTCGCAGCCGGCGGCCGGGCCGGCGTAGAGCGCGGCGAGGGCGGCCCGCAGCACCGGCACGGTGGAGCGCAGCGGCGGTTCGGGCGGGGCGTGCAGCGGCACGTGGTAGTGCACCCGCCACGCCCCGGGAAGCCGCGCGTCGAGGGCGGCGTCCAGGTCGTCGGCGGCGTGCGCCGGGTCGGCCGGGTCGGCGGCGCCGGCGCAGCCCGCGCCCCGGGTCTGGTGCAGGAAGCGCGGCTCGACCCAGCGGCGCAGCGCCCCGGCCGACCCCGCCGGGTCGGGGGCCTCGACGGCGGCGGAGACCTGCACCTTGACCACCGGCAGGCCGGCGTCGCGCAGCCGCGCCAGGGCCTCGACCGGCTCCTCCCAGGCACAGGCGAGGTGCGCCAGATCCAGGCAGATCCCGAGCCGGTCGGTATCCATGGCTGACAATACCTCGCGCGCCTGTCCCGTGGATTCCACCAGACAGCCCGGTTCCGGCTCGAAGCCGACCCGGACGCTCCGGCCGGTCTCCCGCTCCACCGCGGCGAGCCCGGCCGCGAGGGCGTCGAGGCGGTGGCGGGCGGCCTCGGCCCGACCGGCGTCCCACGGCGTGCGCCAGGCCAGCGGCAGGGTGGAGATCGAGCCGCGGGCCGCGTCGTCGGGGAGCAGGTCGGCCAGCACCCGGGCCAGGTCCAGGGTGTACGCCAGCCGGTCCGGTGTCGTCCAGTCCGGGTGGTAGACGGCGCCCTTGACCACCGGCGCCTGGAAGGCCGCGTACGGGAAGCCGTTGAGGGTGACCACCTCCAGCCCGCGTACGGTCAGCTCGTGCCGCAGGCGGCGCCGGGCCGCCGGGTCGGCGGCGAGCGCGGCGGCGACCGGGGCGGCCAGCCAGAGTCCCAGCCCGAGCCGGTCGGTGTCGAGCGCCCGCCGGACGGCGAGGGCGTACGTGTCGAGCTGGGCGAGGATCCCGGGCAGGTCCTCGGCCGGGTGGACGTTGGTGCAGTAGCCGAGGTGGACGGTCGTCCCGTCGGCGTGCCGCAGCCGCATCACTCACCCCCGCGCAGGATGGAGTTGCCGGCGAAGGTGGCGGCGGAATCGTCGAGGTCGGTGAGGTCCAGCCGGCCGGACTGGCCGTAGAACTCCACCGGGTTGCGCCACAGCACCCGGTCCACGTCGTCCTCGGTGAACCCGGCGAGCAGCATGGCCTCCCCGGTGGCCCGGGTGAGCAGCGGGTCGGAGCGCCCCCAGTCGGCGGCCGAGTTGACCAGCATCCGCTCGGTTCCGTACGTCCGCAGCAGTTCGACCATCCGCGGCGGCGACATCTTCGTCTCCGGATAGATCGAGAAGCCGAGCCAGCAGCCGGTGTCCCGGACCAGCTTCACGGTGACCTCGTTGAGGTGGTCGACGAGCACCCGCCCGGGGTCGATGCCGGACTCGGCGACCACGGCGAGGGTGCGCTCGACGCCGCGCGCCTTGTCCCGGTGCGGGGTGTGCACGAGGGCGGGCAGGTCGTGCGCCACGGCCAGGGCGAGCTGCCCGGCGAAGGCGGCGTCCTCGGCCGGGGTCATCGAGTCGTAGCCGATCTCGCCGACCGCCACCACGCCGTCCTTGTCCAGGTAGCGCGGGAGCAGGTCGAGCACCGGGCGGCAGCGCGGGTCGTTGGCCTCCTTCGGGTTCAGCGCCACGGTGGCGTGGTGCCGGACGCCGAACTGGCCGGCCCGGAACGGCTCCCAGCCCACCAGCGAGTCGAAGTAGTCGACGAAGGTGTCCACACTGGTGCGCGGCTGGCCCAGCCAGAACGCCGGCTCCACCACGGCGCGGACCCCGGCCTCCGCCATCCGCTCGTAGTCGTCGGTGGTCCGGGACGTCATGTGGATGTGCGGGTCGAAGATGCGCATCACGCCTCCCTGGCGGTGGTGGGGTGCGAGCCGGCGCCGAGCCGGTCGAGCAGGTCGGTGGCGTCGGCGGGCATGCTCCGGCCGGCCGCGTGCCGCTCGGCGGCGAGCCCGGCCAGCATGGCGGCCAGCTCGCCGTCCGCCCGGCCGGCCAGGTCGTCGACGACGGCCAGCGGCACGCCGGTGAAGACGCACTTGAGCACCGCCTGGCGCCAGGCCGGCTGCTCCAGGTGCCGGGCGTACGGGCCGAGCGCGGCGGCCACCAGCCGGGTGTCGTTGGTGCGGATCGCGTCGTGCAGCAGCGGCACGCACTCCGCCCCGATCGGCAGCAGCGGCAGGGCGCGCAGCACGGCGCGTTTCTCGGCGGCGTCGCCGTGCCGGTAGAGCGCCTCGGCCGCCGCGGCGTGGTCGCCGGGGAGCGCGGTGAGGAGCAGCGCCCGGGCGGCCTCGTCGACGGTCCAGCCGGGCGGGTCGGGCAGCGGCCCCCGGCCGCACTTCCGGGCCGCGATGACGAACAGCCGCGGGATCGCCGCGGGATCGGTCGCGACGCGGCGCAGGGCCGCGTCCAGCCACTGCGGATCGGGTACGCCCCGCAGCGCGGCGCGCAGTCGGTCGGGTGTCATGCCGTCTCCCCTCTGAGCCGGGTGGCAGGTGGTCAGCCACCGCCTTCGCTCTGCAGCCCCCCACGCAGCACCGGCGATCCGGAGGTGCTGCCTCCGCGGCTGCGGAGCAGAGGGGCCGAGTCGGTGGTCTGGTGCTGGTCGGGTGGGGCGGTCGCGGCGGCCGCCGCCGCCCGGGCGGCGGTACGTAGGAAGTCGAGTGAGCGGGTCGCGACGGCCGGGGCGGCGTGCGAGTGCCGGGGCAGCTCGACGGCGACGAGGCCGCGGTAGCCGGCGGCGGCCAGGGCGCGCAGCACCGGCGGGAAGTCGATCTCACCGGCGCCGAACTCCAGGTGTTCGTGCACGCCCCGGCGCATGTCGTCGATCTGCACGTTGACCAGGTGCGCGGCGACCGCCGCGACGCAGTCGGGCGCCGGGACCGGCTCCAGGCACCGGCAGTGCCCGATGTCGAGGGTGATGCCGAACCCGGGCGGCGCGCCGAGCGACTCCCGCAGGCGCCGCCAGCCGGCGATGTCCTCGACCAGCATCCCCGGCTCGGGCTCGAAGCCCAGCGGCACGCCGGCCGCCTCGGCCTCGGCGCAGACGGTGGCGCAGCCGGCGACCAGGCGGTCCCGGGCGACGGACTCGGGCACCTCCGGCGGGCGTACGCCGGCCCAGAACGAGACCGCCTCCGCACCCAGGTCCGCGCCGATCCGGACGGCCCGGCGGAGGAACTCGACGCGCCGGGCGGGATCGTCGTGCAGCAGGGTCGGGGCGTGCTTGTGCCACGGGTCGAGCAGGTAGCGGGCCCCGGTCTCGACCACCACGGCCAGCCCGAGGGCGTCCAGCCGCCGCCGGACGGCGGCCACCCGCCGGGTAAGCCCCGGGGTGAACGGGTCCAGGTGGTCGTGGTCCAGGGTGAGCGCGACGCCCTGGTAGCCGAGGTCGGCGATGACGGCGAGCGCGTCGCCGAGCCGGTGGTTCGCGAAGCCGTTGGTGCCGTACCCGAAGCGGAGGCTCGTCGCGTCGGCGGTCATGTCGGGGAGATCAGTCGGGCCAGGCGGTGGCCGAGGGGGGCCGCCGCGGCGACGGCGAGGCCGAGCAGCCGGGCGCCGGCCCGGGCGGTCAGCGCGCCCTGCAGCGCGGGCAGCCCGGTGATGCCGGCCCCGACGGCGGCGCGCACCCGGGCCGGCGACGGGTCGGCCAGCACCCGGGCCTGCGCGGCGCCGTACCGGCCGGCGTAGCCGGCGGCGAGCGCCACCGGCACCGGGTCGGGGCGGCCCAGCGCGGTGGCCGCGACCAGCGCGGTCCCGGCCAGGGTGGCCCGGGGCAGCCGCCGGTCGGCGCCGGAGACCTCGCGGCGGGACAGCGCGGTGACTGTCCAGGTGTGCGCGGCCACGGTCAGCGCGGCCGGCAGCGCCCGGACCGGCCGGCCGCCCGTCGCGCCGAGCAGCACGTCCAGCCCCCGGCAGGCGGCCATCACGGCCGGGCCGGCGGCGGTGTTCTTGGCCAGCAGGTCGTACCCCCAGATGGTGGCGGCGAGCGGGAGCGCGACGGCGGTGGCGCGGCGGCCCCCGGCGGCGCCGGCCAGGGCGAGCCCGGCGGCGGTCAGCCCGGCCGCGACGCCGAGCGCGGCGGCCGGGCGGACCCGGCCGGAGGGGATGGGCCGCTCCGGGCGCTCCACGGCGTCCAGCCGCCGGTCCGCCCAGTCGTTGGCGGCCATGCCGGCCCAGTAGAGCAGCACCGAGGCCCCGGCCAGCGCGGGCGTGCGCCGGCCCAGCGCACCGGCCGCCGCCGCGCCGGACAGCACGTCCCCCGGCACGGAGAGCGCGGCCGGTGCCCGGACCAGCTCGGCGAGGTCGGCCAGGCGGGTCATCGGGCCACCCCGGCGTGCAGGCCGGCGACGAACTCCCGGAGCAGGGTCCACTGCCCGGCCAGCGCGTGGGTGGGCGCGTCGATCCCGTCCTTGAAGAAGAAGGCCAGCTCGGTCAGCGGCCCGGTCCGGCCGGCGGCGTGCGCCGCGGCGGTGAGCCGGGCCAGGTCGAGCACCAGCGGCGCGGCCAGCGCCGAGTCGCAGCCGTGCCAGGTGAACTCCATCCGCATCCCGGTGCCCAGGAAGCCGGCGAAGGTGACCAGGTCCCACGCGGTCTTGAAGTCGCCCAGCTCGGCCACGTGGTCGATCCGGGTGTCGCCCTCCGGGACGTAGCCGAGGGTCTCCCCGAGCACCCGCTGCTTGCTGGCCACCTTGGCCGCGTTGGCGGCCGGTTCGGCGAGCGTGGCGCCGTCGCCGCCGCCGAGCAGGTTCACCCCGGACCAGGAGCGCACGGCCAGGTGCCGCATCGCGAACATCGGCGCGAGCACCGACTTCACCAGGGTCTCCCCGGTCTTGCCGTCGTGCCCGGCGTACGGCAGGCCGCACTCCTCGGCGAGCGCCGCCAGGGCCGGCAGCCGGGCCCCGGTGGACGGGGTGAAGTCGACGTAGGGGCAGCCGGCGGTGAACGCCGCGTACGCGTAGTGCGAGCTGGCCGGCAGCACCTCGGCGGGGCCGGCCAGCGCCGCCCGCAGCGCGGCGAGGTCGTGGTGCGCCGGGTGCGGCTCGGGCGCCGGTTCGGTGGCGGAGACGTTGACCACCACCACCCGGTCCAGCGCGTGCCGGCGGCGGAATTCGGACAGATCGCGGGCCACCGCGGCGGCCCGCTCGGCCGGGCTGCCGGCGGTCGGTGCGGGACGCAGCGCCGCCTCCACCTCCGCCAGCTCACCGGCGAGGGCGTCGACCAGCCGGCCGGGGAGCACCCCGGCGGCGGCGAGCGCCTCGGCGCGCTTGGTGAGCGGGGTGGCCACCACGTCGTGGCCGCCGAACACCAGGTCGGCGAAGGCGGGCAGGGCGGGCCCGCGCAGCTCGGGCAGCTCGGTGACACAGCCGGTCGGGTCGGTGAGCCCGGCCCGCAGGGCGAGCGCCCCGACCGCGCTGGTGGTCGCGACCGAGCCGCGCGCTCCCACCAGCCAGACACCCGTACGCATCGTGTTGCCTCCCCGTCGTCGAACCGGTCCGCCGGTGCGGCCGGGGAATCCCGGTCCGGCCGCACCGGACGGCCGTGCTGGTTTCGTGCCGGCCGTGGGTTCCGGCGGCGGCACGCTCCCCGGGAGCCGACCTCGTCCCCGCCGCGGGGCGCAACCGCGGCGGGCCCTCGCCGGTCGGCACCGGGAAGCCGTTCGGGCGGCGCGGACGCGCCGCGTGGACAACGTGTCGGGCGGCGCGGGCGCGCCGCGGGGCGGCTCGGTCAGGCGGCCAGTTCGGCCAGTGCGGGCTCCACCTCCGTCCAGGCGGCCCGCTCGGCGGACCGGTTCACGGCGTCGAGCACGAGCTGGACCTGCAACGCGTCGGCGAACGACGGCGCCGGGTCGACGCCGGTGGCGACCGCCTCGACGAAGTCGCGCATCTGGTGGGTGAAGGAGTGCTCGTAGCCGATGATGTGGCCCGGCGGCCACCACGCCGACAGGTACGGGTGCTCCGGCTCGGTCACCAGGATCCGGCTGAAGCCCTGCTCGCCGGCGGGCCGGGTGGCGTCGTGGAACTCCAGCTCGTTGAGGCGCTCCAGGTCGAACACCACGCTGCCCAGCGAGCCGTTGATCTCGACGCGCAGGGCGTTCTTGCGGCCGGTGGCGAACCGGGTCGCCTCGTAGGTGGCGAGCGCGCCGCCGTCCAGCCGGGCCACGAAGACCGCGGCGTCGTCGACGGTGACCGGGCCGGTCGCCCGGCCGTTGCCGTCGGCCTGCGCGGCCAGGCCGCTCGACCCGGCCGGCAGCGGCCGTTCCTTGACGAACGTCTCGGTGATCGCGCTGACCCCGGCGATCCGCTGCCCGGTCACGTACTGGGTCAGGTCGATGATGTGCGCGCCGATGTCGCCGAGCGCGCCGGAGCCCGCCCTGTCCTTCTGCAGCCGCCACACCAGCGGGAACTGCGGGTCGACGATCCAGTCCTGGAGGTAGACCGCCCGGACGTGCCGGATCTCGCCGAGCCGCCCGTCCGCGACGAGCTGCCGCATCAGGGTGACCGCGGGCACCCGCCGGTAGTTGAAGCCGCACATCGCGCGTACCCCGGCGGCCTGGGCCCGGGCGGCGGCGGCCGTCATCTCCCGGGCCTCCTCCACGGTGTTGGCCAGCGGCTTCTCGCACAGCACGTGCTTGCCCGCGGCCAGCGCGGCGAGGGCGATCTCGCAGTGGCTGTCCCCCGGTGTGCAGATGTCGACCACGTCGATCTCGTCGGACTCGACGAGCCGCCGCCAGTCCGTGGTGTGCCCGTCCCAGCCGAGCCGGCCGGCGGCCTCGGCCACCTTGGGCTCGTCCCGGCCACAGATGAGCGCCATCCGCACCCGGGCGGGCAGGTCGTACACGCGGTTCACGGTGCGCCACGCCTGGGAGTGCGCGGCGCCCATGAACGCGTAGCCGACCATGCCGACCCGGAGGACGCTGTCGTGAGTGGACAAGGTGGGTCTCCCCCCGTGTGTCAGAACCCGAGCTTCAGGTAGTTGCCCGCGTTCTCCTTGGTGATCGTCTCGGAGGCGAGCACGATCTCCTTCGGAACCTGGAGTTCGACCAGGTCGGACATGCCCTTGCCCTGGCCGATCAGGCGGGCCAGGGAGATGGCCGAGGAGGCCATCGACGGGCTGTAGGTGACGGTGGCCTTGAGCACGGTGTTGTCGGCCGCGATGTCCTCCATGGCCTTCTTCGAGCCGGCGCCGCCGACCATGAAGAACTCCTTGCGGTTGGCCTGGTTGACCGCGGCGAGGACACCGATGCCCTGGTCGTCGTCGTGGTTCCAGAGCGCGTCGATCTTCGGCAGCGCCTGGAAGAGCCCGGTGGCCTCCTGCTGGCCGGTGTCGGCGGTGAACCGCGCCGCCCGCCGGTTGGCCACCTTGAACCCGGCCTGGGCCAGGGTGTCGGCGAAGCCCTTCGACCGCTCCTGGGTCAGCTCCAGCTCGTCCATGCCGGCGATCTCACCGATCACCGGGTTGCTGACGCCCTTGGCCTTGAACTGCTCGATCATGTACGTCGCGGCGGCGACGCCCATGCCGTAGTTGTCGCCCTTGATCTGCAGCCGGTACGCCTTGGCGTCCGGGAAGGCCCGGTCGAGGTTGACCACCGGGATGCCGGCCTTCATGGCCTCCAGGCCGAACGCGTTGAGCTCCTTGCCGTCGTGCGGCAGCAGCACGATCACGTCGGGCTTCTGCGAGATCAGGGTGGACAGCGCCGCCCGCTGGGCCGCCGCGTCCGCGCCGGCCTCGACGCTCTTCAGCTCCACGTCCGAGTACGCGCCGGCCTGCGCCTTGGCGTTGTTGGTGATGGCGGCGATCCAGCCGTGGTCGGCAGCCGGGGCGGAGAAGCCGATGGTCACCTTCTTGCCCGGCTCGCTGTTGGCGCCGGTCGCCGCGGCCTTGGTCTGGGCGGCGGTCGGGGTCTGCTCGTTGCTGGTGCAGCCGGCGAGCAGCACGCCGGCGGAGAGCGCGGCCCCGCCGAAGAGCAGCCGGCGGCGTGACAGGTCGCTGCCCTGCGTTGTCATGACGGCCTCCTGAAATGAGGTGGTGGGGTGTTTTCGGGTGCGGTGGGCCGGACCACCGTCGGGTGACGGCGGTCTGGCGGTCGCGGTGGGATCAGGTGGTGGTGGCCCGGTTGCGGGCGAGGAACTGGCTGAGACTGCCGAACTGCACCTGCTGGACCAGGACGGCGACGACGATGATGCCGCCCTTGACCATGTTCTGGGCCTCGGTGGAGAGGCCGTTGATGGCGAAGAGGTTGGTGATCGTGGAGAAGATGATCACCCCGAGCAGGGAGCCGATGATGGTGCCCCGCCCGCCGCTGAGCAGCGTGCCGCCGATGATCGCGGCGGCGATCGCGTCCAGCTCGTAGAGGTTGGCCATCGCCGCCTGGGCGGAGGTGGCCTGCGCGGTCAGCATGACCGCGGCGATGCCGCAGCAGAGGCCGGAGAGCGCGTAGAGCAGCAGGGTGTGCCGCCGGACGTTGATGCCGGCGAGCCGGGCGGCCTCCGGGTTGCCGCCGACGGCCACCGTCCGGCGGCCGAAGGTGGTCCGGTTGAGCAGCACCCAGCCGGCCGCCACCACCGCGGCGAGGATGTAGACCAGCAGCGGGATGCCGAGCACGTTCGTGCTGGCGATGCCGTTGATGAAGGTGTCGTTCGAGACCTGGGTCTGCTTGTCCGAGATCTCGGCCGCCAGGCCGCGGGCGGCCACCAGCATGGCCAGCGTGGCGATGAAGGGCACCAGCCGCCCGTACGAGATGAGCAGGCCGTTGACCACCCCGACGGCCAGCCCGACGGTGAGCGCGCTGAAGATCATGCCGCCGGCGCCGTAGCTCTGGGTCGCGACCGTGGTGCACCAGACCCCGGCGAGCGCCACGATCGCGCCGACCGAGAGGTCGATGCCACCGCCGATGATCACGAAGGTCATCCCGACGGTGACCACGCCGACCACCGAGGCGAGCTTGAGGATGGTGAGCGTGTTGCCCCACACCCAGCTCGCGTCGCCGTAGAGGTCGGGCCGGGTCAGGATGCCGATGACGACCAGCACCACCAGGGTGGCCAGCAGGCCGAGGTTGCGCTTGACGCCCTCCCCGCCGTCGCCGCGCCACCAGGAGAGCCGGGCCGACGCGTCGGCCTTCGCGGTCTCGGCCGGGTCGACCGGCGGCGACTGGGCCGGCAGGTCCGCCGCCCGCTCCGCGGCGGCCGTGGGTGTCGTCTCGCTCATGCTGGCGCGCCTTCCATGAGGGACCCCGCCATGACGAGGTCGAGCACGGTGTTCTCGTCGAGTTCGCCGGCCGGGGCCTCGCGGACCACCCGGCCCTCCCGCATGACCAGCACCCGGTCGGCCAGGCCGAGCACCTCGGGCACCTCGCTGGAGACCAGCAGCACCCCCACGCCCCGCGCGGCGAGTTCCCGGATCACCTGGTAGAGCTCGGCCCGGGCGCCCACGTCCACGCCCCGGGTCGGCTCGTCGAGCAGCAGCAGCCGGGTCTCCCCGAGCAGCCACCGGCCGACCACCACCTTCTGCTGGTTGCCGCCGGAGAGGGTGCGCACCGGCCGGCGGACGTCCCGGGGGCGCAGCTCCAGCGAGGCGGCGATCCGGTCCGCCGCCTCCCGCTCCCGCCCGGCGTCGGTGAAGCCGAGGCGGGCGTACCGGCCGAAGGTGGCCAGCGTGACGTTGCGGTAGATCGGTTCGCCGAGCAGCAGCGCCTGGCTCTTGCGCTCCTCGGGGGCCATCCCCATGCCGGCCCGCACGGCCGCGCCGACGTTGCCCGGGCGCAGCGTCCGGCCGCCCATCCGGACCGTGCCGGCCTGGGCCCGGCGGGCCCCGTAGATCGTCTCCAGCAGCTCCGAGCGACCGGAGCCGACCAGCCCGGCGATGCCGACGATCTCTCCCGCTCGCACACCGAGCGAGACGTCGGCGAACTCGCCGTGCCGGGTCAGCCCCTCGACCCGCAGCAGCTCCTCGCCGGCCGGGTCGTCGGTGGGGCGGTCCGGGAAGACGTACTCGATGGTCCGGCCGGTCATCCGGGAGACCAGGTCGCGGGTCGGGGTGTCGCGGGCCGGCAGGTTCGCCGCGGTGGTGCGACCGTCCTTGAGTACGGTGACCCGGTCGCCGATCTCGCGGATCTCCTCCAGCCGGTGCGAGATGTAGATGACCGCGATGCCCTGCGCGGTGAGTTCCCGGATGATCCGGAACAGGTTGCCCACCTCGTCGTGGGCGAGCACCGCGCTCGGTTCGTCCATGATGATCAGTCGAGCCTCGTGGGAGAGCGCCCGGGCCATGCTGACGATCTGTTTGCCGGCGGCCGGCAGGTGGCGGACCAGCCGCCCGGGCGGGATCTCCGGGTGGCCGAGCCGGGCCAGGATCTGCCGGGTCCGCCGGGCCATGTGCCCGCGCCGGACGAAGCCGAGCCGGCGCGGCTCGTGGCCGAGGAAGGCGTTCTCCGCCACCGACAGGTCCTCGACCAGGTCGAGCTCCTGGTAGATGGTGGCAATGCCGGCCCGCATGGCGGCCTGCGGGTCGGCGAAGGCCGCCGGCTCGCCGCGCCACACCACCTCGCCGGAGTCCGGCCGGTGCACCCCGGCGAGCACCTTGATCAGGGTGGACTTGCCGGCGCCGTTCTGCCCGAGCAGGCAGTGCACCTCGCCGGCCCGCACCTCCAGCTGCACCCCGTCCAGCGCGCGTACGCCGGGGAAGGTCTTCACCACGTCGCTGAGGCGCAGCACCACCTCGCCCGCGACGGTGTCGGCGGGCGCCTCGACCAGCGGCTCGTTCGTCACCTCGACCTCCTCGCTGTCGTTCATGCCGCCTCCCCGAAGGCGAGGTCGCTGGCGAGCACGGCGGCGCCGGCGACGCCGGCGCGGGGGCCCAGCTCGGAGAGGACGACCGGCAGGTTGCCGGTGGCCAGCGGCAGCGAGCGGCGGTAGACCACGCTGCGGATCTCGGCGAGCAGGATGTGGCCGAGCTGGGCGAGCCCGCCACCGATCACGATCATCGACGGGTTGGTGAAGCTGACCAGGCCGGCCAGCACGCTGCCGACCCGGCGGCCGCCGTCGCGGATGAGCTGGATGCAGGTGACGTCCCCCTCGAC
The DNA here is from genome assembly GCF_053890995.1 of Micromonospora sp. I033. Lineage (NCBI taxonomy): Bacteria > Bacillati > Actinomycetota > Actinomycetes > Micromonosporales > Micromonosporaceae > Micromonospora > Micromonospora sp. I033. The sequence continues at coordinate 39,562 of NZ_JBSSLX010000029.1, forward strand.
CGCGCCCTGCGCCACGTCGAGCGCCGTCACGGCGCCCCGGGCGGCGAGCCGCTCGGCGAGCGCGGGCGACACCTCGGCACGGGCCGCGGCGGTGGCCGCCCGGGCCAGCGCGGCCCCGCTGAACACCGCCTCCAGGCAGCCGAGGTTGCCGCAGGAGCACATCGGACCGTTCGGGTCGACCTGGATGTGGCCGATGTCGCCGGCACACCCGTCGGTGCCCCGGTAGACCTCGCCGTTGAGGTAGATGCCGCAGCCGATGCCGGTGCCGATCTTGATGAACAGGAAGTCGTCCACCGAGTGGGCGACCCCGCCGTGCCGCTCGCCGATCGCCATGATGTTGACGTCGTTGTCGACCACCGCCGGGCAGCCGTGCTCGCGGGTGAGCAGCTCACGCACCGGGAAGCGGTCCCAGCCCGGCATGATCGGCGGGGAGACGGGCACCCCGTCCCGGAAGCTCACCGGGCCGGGAACGCCGATGCCGATGGCGTCGAGCCGCTCGTACGCGCCGTCCACCTTGGCCTTGTGCAGCAGCTCGTTGACCCGCTGCAGGGTCACCTTCGGCCCGGAGCGGATGTCGGCGGGCTCGGTGTAGGCGGCCACCGGCTCCAGCCGGCCGTTCACCACCTCGACGTCGATCGAGCTGGCACCCAGGTCGACCGCGGCGAAGCGCAGGTGCGGGCTCAGCTCGACCAGGGTGGAGCGGCGCCCGCCCCGGGAGGCGGCCAGCCCGGCCTCGGCCACGTAGCCGAGGTTGACCAGGCGTTCCAGCTCGGCGAGGAGGCGCGGGCGGGGCATCTGGAGCCGGTCGCCCAGCTCGGCACGGGAGACCGCCCCCTCGTCGCGGAGCGTTCGCAGGAGCTGTACGTGCAGGGGGTCCGCCGTCCGCACCGGGACTCACCTCCGCATCGGAGTCGTTCACATCGACGCAACGCCAATGTGTCGTGTCCGACACAGTAGGAGGCTTCGAGGTCACGTGTCCATAGCTTCGGCACATCTGGTCCAAACTTTTGTCCATCTGAGCAAAAGCACGGCGTGGATCATGGAAACTCCCGCCCGGACCGGCCGGCGACCCCCTCCGCGGCGCTGACAACACACCGCCGCCCCCGGCGCGCGAGGCGCGGCGGGGGCGGCGGATCGGTCGGCCGGTCAGCGGCGGCTGGCGGAGTTGCGCTTCTTCCTGAGCTTGCGGTCGTCGCGCAGCTCGACGTACGGCTCCTCGTCGGCCGGGTGCCCGGCCGCAATGGCGCGGCTGCGCTCCAGCTCGGCGTCGAACTCCGCGCCGAGCAGGATGGCGATGTTGCTCAGCCACAGCCAGACCAGGAAGATGATCACGCCGGCCACGGCGCCGTAGGTCTTGTTGTACGAGCCGAAGTTGCTCACGTAGAGGGCGAAGAGCCCCGAAACCACCAGCCAGATCACCACGGCGAGGATCCCGCCCGGGCTGACCCAGCGGAAGCCGCCGTGCCGGGCGTTCGGCGAGGCCCAGTAGAGGATCGCGAACATCAGGCTGACCAGCACCAGCAGCACCGGCCACTTCAGGATGTTCCACACGGTCACGGCGGTCGAGCCCAGCCCGATGGCGTCGCCCGCCTGCTCGGCCAGACCACCGGTGAACACCACGATCACGGCGCTGGCCAGGAGCATCACCCCGATCACCGCGGTCACGCCGAGCCGGATCGGCAGCGTCTTCCAGATCGGCCGCCCCTCCGGCACGTCGTAGATGCTGTTCGAGGCGCGCATGAAGGCGGCGATGTAGCCGGAGGCCGACCAGAAGGCGGCCAGCACACCGATGATCGCCGCGATGCTGGCCAGCCCGCCGGAACGGCCCGCCTGTTCGATCGCGCTCTCGATGATCTGGCGGATGTTCTCCTGCGGCACGGCCTCGTTGACGGTGTCCTTGACCCCCTCGGTGGCCCGCTCCCCGAGCAGGCCGAGCACCGAGATGAGGACCAACAGACCCGGGAAGATCGACAGCACCCCGTAGTAGGTGAGGGCGGCCGCCCAGTCGGTGAGGCTGTCGTCCTGGAACTCCCGGACCGTGCGCTTGAGCGTCGCCAGCCACCCCGTGCCGGGCAGGTCGGTGGGGCTGTCCGGCCCTTCGTCCGGGCCGACCGGCCCGGTCCGGTCGCGCCCGTGCCGGGCGGAAGACTCGTCGGCGGCCATGGCCCCTCCCTCGTCGTCGGTGTCGTCCCCACGACATGCCCCGGCGGGAGGGCCGGTTAACCACCTACTTGTACAACAACCTGCTCATCCGCCGGGAGGCGAGCGCCAGCATCCCGACCGTCAGCGCCACCAGGTAGGCCACGTCGAGCAGCCAGGACCAGCCGGACGCGCCCACGCAGATGCTGCGGATCAGGTGCACCGACCGGTAGAGCGGGGTCACCTCGACCACCCAGCGCAGCACCGCCGGGTAGGCCTCGGCGGGAACGAAGGTGCCGGAGAAGAGGAAGAGGGTGAACTGGGCCGAGCCCATCAGGTCGAAATCCTGCCAGCTGCGCATCAGCGTGGAGACCGTCATGCCGAGCGCGCCGAAGGCGAAGCCCACCAGCAGCGCGGCCGGGAACGCGGACAGGGCCCGGCCGGCGCTGGTCAGGTCCATCGCCACCATGATGCCCAGGAACGCGGCCGAGTAGAGCCCACCCCGGATCATCGCCCAGCCCAGCTCACCCAGAGCGATCTCGAACGGCTGCACCGGGGTCGCGATGACCCCGTCGTACAGCTTCATGTACTTCATCTTCCCGAAGAAGTTGAAGGTGGTCTCGGCGAGCGCCCCGCTCATCGCCGACGAGGCGAGCATGGCCGGCGCCACGAACGCCGCGTAGGAGACCACCTGGCCGCCGGGCAGGCTCAGGTCGCCGACCAGCGCACCGACCCCGACGCCGATCGAGAACAGATAGAGCACCGGCTCCAGGAAGCCGGAGAGCAGCACCAGCCAGTACGCGCTGCGCAGGGCGGTGAGGTTGCGCTCGGCCACCGAGGCGCTGCGACGCGGCGCGCCCTCGAAGCTGACCAGCCGGGGCAGGACGAGACCGACCACGACATCCCTCCCCTAGACGACGAGCTGACGGCGGAACACGCGCCGGGCCAGCCACCAGCCGGCGCCGGCCCAGGCGGCGAGGTAGAGCAGGTGGCCGGTGACCGACCACTGCGGAGCCACGCCGAGCGTGGCGGCCCGGCAGAGGTCCACCCCGTGCCAGAGCGGGGTCGCGTAGGCGACCTGGCGCAGCCCGCCGGGCAGCGACTCGACCGGGAAGAACACCCCGGCGAAGAGGGTCATCGGGATGATCGCGAAGCGGAACAGCAGCGCCAGGTAGCTGTCGCCCGGCACCGCGGCGGCGTACGCGAAGACCGGCGCGGCCACCGCCAGGCCCAGCAGCAGGCTCACCGGCAGGACGGTCACCGCCCAGGGCGAGCGCAGGGCCCCGAACAGCGCCGTCACCACCAGGAACGCCGCCGTGGTGGTGAGCACCCGGAACAGCACGAAGGCGAGGTGGCCGGCCAGGATGTCACCGACCCGCAGCGGCGCCGCGACCTGCGCGTGGTAGGTGCGGATCCAGCGGAAGTTGCTGAGCACCGGCCAGGTCGACTCGCCGACGGCGACCTGGAAGGCGGTGGAGGCGATCAGGCCGGGCACCAGCCAGTCGAGGTAGGACACGCCGCCCACGCCCCGGTCCACGTACGCGCCCACTCCGACGCCGAAGCCGAGCACGGTGAGCACCGGCAGCAGGAAGGACGAGAAGACCCCCGCCCGCCAGGTCCGGCGGTAGCCGACCAGGTGGTGGGAGAGCACCGCCAGGGCCGGCACCCGGGGCAGTGCCCGGCCGGACCGTTCCGCCACGGTCACGTGGACCACCCCCGTTCTCCGCCCACGTCGGCCTTCCTACCGCTCGGGTACGACAGGCCGCCGGTCACCCTACGACGGGCGGCGGACGGTGTCGCCGGGGTTTCCGCGCGCGCCGGCTCCTCGTGCCCGAACGAGATCTTGGACAGTTGCCGTTCGCCTC
>NZ_JBSSLX010000030.1:0-43149 GCF_053890995.1 Micromonospora sp. I033
CCGCACGGTCCGGCCGGACACCCCGAGCCGCCGCGCCAGCTCGCTTCCCGACCACAGCCGGGGGGTCTGCAACAGCGACAGCAGGGACAGCAGTCGGGCACGCGCGTCGGACATGGCTGCCATTGTGCCGCTCGATTAGGACGGAAACTGACCTATACGGGCTCTACCGTGGGCGCCGTTCGCCACGACACGAGGGAGATTCGCCATGAGCAGCACCGCGCCCGCCGGGTACACGACCGCCGCGCCGTGGATCGTCACGCCGGACACCGGGCAGTTGCTGGACTTCATCGCCGCGGTGTTCGACGGGGTCGAGCTCGCGCGGGTACGGCTGGAGGACGGCACCATCGGCCACGCCGAGATCCGCGTCGGCGACACCATCCTGCTCGCGTTCGACCGGCAACCCGACTGGCCGGCCATGCCGTCGCTGCTGCGGGTCTTCGTCGCCGACGCCGACGTCGCGATGGAGCGCGCGGTCGCCGCCGGAGCCCGGGTCGTCACCGCACCGGCCACCCATGCCTTCGGTCAGCGGGGCGGCCGGGTGCGCGACCCGTTCGGCAACATCTGGTGGATCAGCGCGGTGGTCGAGGACGTCGCACCCGAGGTGGGCATGCGGCGGCTCGCCGAACCCCGGTACGCCGAGGCGATGCGCGACGCGCAGGAGACCCTGGACCGGGAGCTGAGCGGCCGCACCGACAGCGTCGTCAGCCGCCCGCTGATCGGCTGACTCGGCCGCCCGCTCCCGCGGCACCGGGTTGCCGCACGAGGCGGTGTCACGGAGCGGGACCCGCCACCTCCCGGCTGACCCGGGCGCGACCGGGTCAGCCGGGGCGGCGGGCCAGGACCAGTGTGGTGCGCAGGTCGAGCACCACGGTGCCGCCGAACCCGTCGATCGCCGCGCCGACCGCGGCGAGCACCCGCTCGCGCAGGGCCGGCGGGCGGCGCAGCTGCGGCGAGAAGGTGCCGACCAGCCGCAGGTAGGCCGCGGTGTCCAGCGGCACGTCCCGGCGGAACAGCGGCGCCCGGACGTCGGTGAAGAAACCGCTGCCGGCGATGTCGGCGCGGAACCAGCCGTCGGGCCGGTCGCCCTGGTCCCGCGGGTCGGCCGACTGGAACGCGGCCCGGATGGCCGCCGCCTGGGCGGGGTCGACGTAGCCGTAGCGGTGGCCGAGGACGGCGAGGGTGCCGCCGGGGCGCAGCGCGTCGTGCGCCCGGCGGTTGCGGGTGGCCGGGTCGAGCCAGTGCCAGGCCATGGCGCAGGCCAGCGCCGGCACGCCGCCGGCCGGCGGGCTCCACTCCTCGAAGGCCGCCGTCACCACGTCGACCTGGGGGAAGCGCTCGGCCAGCACCCGGGCCATCCGGGGATCCGGCTCGACGCAGGTGGTCGGCGCCCCGAGACCGAGGAGGGTGGCGGTGGCCAGCCCGGTGCCGGCCCCCACCTCGACCAGCAGCTCGGGCGTGCCGCCGTGGTAGGCGCGGATCGCCGCGACGATCTCGGCCGGATAGCCTGGGCGGGCCTCGGAGTAGGCGCCGGCCACCTCGCCGAACAGCTGCGACATGATCGCCATCATCGCAGGCCCGGCCGGTCGCCGCCGCCCTGACGAAGGGAGAGCCGTGGACCCGGAGCTACCCGACGACCTGCCGCTGTTCGAACGGGAGGCGGTCCGGCTGGTGGTGCTGGACGTCGCCGACCGGGTGCTGCTGTTCCACACCCGCGACCCGGACCATCCCCGGCTGGGCACCTGGTGGGAGCTGCCCGGCGGCGGGCTCGACCCCGGAGAGACCTACCTGGAGGCGGCGGTGCGGGAGCTGCGCGAGGAGGCCGGCATCGTGGTCGCTCCGGCCCAGGTGGGTGCGCCGACCTGGCGGCGGCGGGCCAGCTTCCGGCACCGGCAGCGGCGGCACCTCCAGGACGAGGTGGTGGTGGCGGTGCGGCTGCCCGGGCCGGGCCCGGACGTGGACGAGGCGGACCGGCTGGACTACGAGGTGGAGGACTACTTCGGGTTCCGCTGGTGGCCGGTGGCCGACGTGGTCGCCGAGCAACCACGCTGCTACCCGGGGCGGCTGCCGGAGCTGCTGCCGGCGTTCCTGGCCGGCCAGGAGATCGACGAGCCGTTCGAGCTGTGGTCCTGACCGGCGTGCCGTGGGCGGCGCCGGCGGGCACAGTGGAGCGGTGAATCCTCTCGACGCACCCCTGGCCCACTACGCCGAGCGGCTGCATCGCGCCGCCGGCGACGCCCACCACGTCGCCTCGCCGCTGGGCGCCTGGCTGCTGCTCGCGCTGACCGGTCCGGCGGCCGCGGGCGAGGCCCGGGCGACCCTCACCGACGCGCTCGGCACCGACGCGGACGACGCCGCCGCGGCGGCCCGCGCGCTGCTCGCCGAGCCGCACCCGCTGGTCGCCGCGGCCACCGCACTGTGGGAGCGGACACCCTTCGAGCAGTTGGCGGGCTGGCGGGCCGGCCTGCCGGAGCGCACCGAACGCGGTCCGCTGCCCGACCAGGCGGCGCTGGACGCCTGGGCCCGGGAGCGCACCGCCGGCCTGATCGAGCGGTTCCCGGTCGCCGTCACCCCGGACACCCTGCTGATCCTGGCCAGCGCGCTGTCCACCCGGGTGTCCTGGGCCGATCCGTTCCACGTGGCGTCCGCCGGGGAACTCGGGGCCGGCAGTGCCTGGGCGGGGCGGCTGCGACGGGTGCTGCGGACGCCGCCGGTGGGGCACCGCTGCTGGGTGGCGGCCACCGAGCGGGCCGGCGACGTGGCGGTGCACGCGGCGCCGGCCCGGCCGGCGGACGGCGGGGCCGGCCTGCTGGTGGTGTCGGTGGCCGCCGCCCCGGAGGTGCCCGCGGCGGACGTGCTGGCCACCGCGCAGAAGCTGGCCGCGGCGGCGGCCACCGCCCCGGACGGGGTCACGCCGGGCCGCCGGTCGCTGTTCGACCTGCCGCTGGGCGAGACGCCGCTGTGGACGCTGCGGGAGGAGCCGACCCGGACGTTCGCCCGGGACGGCCGGGAGGAGCGGGCGGCGGCGGTGCTGCCCTGCTGGTCCGCGGAGAGCCGGCACGACCTGACCCCGGCCGGGTTCGGCTTCGACGGGGCGGCGCGGGCGCTGGGCGCGCTGCTCGGGCTGGCGGAGCCGCCGTTCGAGGCGGTGCAGTCGGCGGTGGCCCGGTTCGGGCGCTACGGCTTCGAGGCCGCCGCGGTGACCGCGTTCGGCGTCGCGACCGGGATGCCGCCCGAGGGCGTGGCGCGGGTCGCGGAGCTGCGGTTCGGGCATCCGTACGCGGTGGTGGCGGTGGCCACCGACCCGGCCGGCGGGCCGTGGCACGGGCTGCCGGTCTACTCGGGGTGGGTGGCCGAGCCGGCGGAGCTGCCCGAGGAGGAGCTGGCGGACCCGCCGCGGCAGTGGTGAGCGTGGGGGCCTCCGGTTGCCGCCGGAGGCCCCCACCGGCCTAGGCGGCGACCTTCTCCCGCTCGGCGGCCGCTTCGCGCTTCGCGGCGAGCCGCCGTTCCCGCTCCTGCGCGCCGATCAGGTCGTCGGGGAGCGAGTCCTCGACCTCCAGGTCGAAGCGGCGGAGCAGGCGGATCGCGAAGCCGCCGAGGGTGATCAGGATCAGGATCAGCCCGAAGCAGACGTACGCGAAGCCGATGCCGCGGCCCGGTCCGGTGCCGATCACCGCGCCCACCGACCCGGCCAGCGCGCCGCCCGGGGCGAGCATCGGCTCGAACAGGGCGGTAGCGCCCGGCGCGAGCAGCGCGAACCCGATGGGCAGGGTGGACCAGGCGATGGTCTGGTTGAGGCTGAACACCCGGCCGTGGAAACGCTGCGGCACCTTGACCTGGACGATGGTCGCGTAGATCGACTGCGCGGTGGTCATTGCCATGGCCAGCCAGGCCATGCCCACGCAGATCATCGCCACCGAGGCGTCCAGGCCGATCAGCACGCAGCCGATCGCGGTGCCCAGGTTACCGATGAGGACGCCGATCATCCGCCGGCGGCGCGGCCCGCCCCAGAGCGACATGAGCACGCCGCCGGCCACCGCGCCGACCGCCTCGGCGAGGGCCACCTGGGCCACCTGGGTCGGGCTGCCGAAGGAGAGCACCAGCGGGGTGGCGAGCACCAGCGCGGGCGCGAGGAAGATGTTGCCCAGCGCGAAGTAGCCGAGCATCAGCCGGAAGCCCCGGTGCTGCCAGGAGTAGCGCAGGCCGTTGGCGATGGCGACCAGCAGCCGCTCCCGGGGCCGCCAGCCGAGCAGGTCGGGGAAGCGGACCACGGCCAGGGTGAGCACCGCGACCACGTAGCTGGCCACGTCGATGAGCAGGATGCCCTTCAGCTCGATCGCGGCGAGCAGGCCGGCCGCGAAGACCGGCATGAGCAGGGTGGCCACGCCGGTGGAGAGCTGGGTGATGCCCATGGCGTGGCCGAGGTAGCGCTTCGGCACGAGCTGCGGCACCGCCGACTGGAACGCGATCCGCTGGAACGATCCGGCGACCGAGCTGAGCGCGACCAGCAGGTAGATGTGCCAGAGCACCAGGTTGTCGGTCCAGAGCAGGGTGGCCAGGACCAGCTGGACGGAGCCGGCGACCGAGCTGGCCAGCATCATGATCCGCCGCCGGCTGACCCGGTCCACGATGGCGCCGGCCACCGGCAGCATGAGCACGCCGCAGATCAGCGCGAGCGCCCAGAGCAGGCCGAGGTCGGCCACCGACCCGGTCCGGTTGAACAGCCAGATCGGCAGGGCGAACGCGGTCAGCGCCGACCCGGTGCTGGAGACGAGCTGCCCGACGGTGATCGACAGGAAGCGGGCCATGCTCGGCTTGACGGTCGCCGCGGCCGGCCGGTCGGCCGCGCCGACCTGGAACCGGTCGAGCACCGCCCAGCCGGCGTCCTCGCCCCGGGCCTGGGGGCCGAGGTCGGTGACGTCCCCGGCGACCACGGCGGGGTGCACCCGGGTGACGATCTCGGCCAGCTCCTCGGCGCGGTACTTGAGGAAGAAGTGCCCGGCCTGGTCGAGGACGACAAGCCCGAGGGTGTCGCTGAGGAACTGCCACTCGGCGTACCGCTCGCGGTAGTAGTCGGTGACCGGGTCCTCGGAGCCGACCACCGAGATGATCGGGGCGCGCAGCTTCGTCGCCTGCCGGTCGAGCAGCCGGGTGAAGTACTCCTCGGAGGCACGCGAGTCGGCCCGCATGTTGCTGATGATCCGGTCGGCCTGCTCCGGGTCCAGCTCGTCGGTGTCCACACCCATCGACTTGAGCCAGCTGGCGTAGTGCTTGTTGCTGCGCAGCTGTTCGAGGCGGTTGCGGGCGGCCGCGAAGAAGCCCTTGGGGCGGGCGAACGGGAACATCGCGCCGATGTAGACGGCGTCGAGGTCCCGCCCGGCCGCCTCGACCTTGCGCGCCACCTCGGCGACGATGGCGCTGCCCACGCCGCAGTGCCCGTAGAGGGCCAGCGGCCCCTCGACCCGTTCCAGGATCTCCTCGGCCACCCGGGTGGTCAGCTCGTCGAAGGGCAACGCGTCCTCGCTGAGGCCGACGTCGTGGCCGGGGATGGCCAGCGACCACAGCGCGTGCCCGGCCGGCAGGGCGTCCGCGAGGGGCTGGTAGACGATGGCGCTGCCGCCGCCGTACGGGACGCAGACGTAGGTGAGCACCCGCTGGGCGGCCGGGATCGGCTTGGTCAGCTCGTAGAGCAGCCGGCGCGGGCCGGCCTCGGCGGCGTCGCCGGAGATGAACGCGGCCAGCTCGCGGATGGTCCGCTGCTGGAACAGGTCCATGACGCCGACCGCCCGGCCGCCCAGCTCCGCCTTGCGGATCTTCGCGACCACCTGGGTGGCGAGCATGGAGTGCCCGCCCAGGTCGAAGAAGTCGTCGTCGATGCCGAGCGTGTCGACGCCGAGCACCTCGGACCAGATGGCGGCGAGCGCCCGCTCGGTGTCGTCGCGCGGCTCGACCAGCGCCACCGACGCCTCACGGGTGACCACGGGCGCGGGCAGCGCCCTGCGGTCGAGCTTGCCGTTCGGGGTCAGCGGCAGCGCGTCGAGGGTGACGAACGCGGCCGGCACCATGTATTCCGGCAGCGTGTCCTTCAGCGCCGCCTTCAGCGCCGCGTGCTCGGCCGGCCCGACCAGGTAGGCGGTGAGCCGCTTGTCGCCGGGGCTGTCCTCGCGGACGATCACCGTGGCCTCGGTGACCCCGGGCTGCTCGCGCAGCGCGCTCTCGATCTCGCCCAGCTCGATACGCAGGCCGCGCAGCTTCACCTGGTGGTCGATCCGGCCGAGGAACTCGATGACCCCGGTCCCGTCCGGCTCGACGACCCACCGGGCCAGGTCGCCGGTGCGGTAGAGCCGGGCGCCGGGCTCGCCCGACCAGGGGTCGGGGACGAACTTCTCGGCGGTCAGCGCCGGCCGGCGGTGGTAGCCGCGGGCCAGCCCGACCCCGCCGATGTGCAGCTCCCCGGCCACACCGACCGGGCACTGCGCGCCGGCCGGGTCGAGCACGTGCAGCCGCAGGTTGGCGATGGGCGCGCCGATCGGCACGCCGGTCACCTCCGCGAGCCGGGCCGGGTCGCAGTGCCAGGCCGTGACGTCGATGGCCGCCTCGGTCGGGCCGTACAGGTTGTGCAGGCCGCACCAGGGCAGCCGGGCCGTGAAGTCGAGCGCGGAGGCCAGCGGCAGCTCCTCGCCGGAGCAGATCACCCGGCGCAGCGCGGTGGCCGCCTCGATGCCCTCCTCGGCGAGGAAGACGGTGAGCATCGACGGCACGAAGTGGGCGGTGGTGATCCGCTCGGCGACCAGCAGGTCGCGCAGGTAGCCGGCGTCCTTGTGCCCGCCGGGCTTGGCGAGCACCAGCCGGGCGCCGGTGCGCAGCGGCCAGAAGAACTCCCAGACCGAGACGTCGAAGCTGGCCGGGGTCTTCTGGAGCACCGCGTCGTCGGCACCGAGGCCGTACGTCTTCTGCATCCAGTCGAGCCGGTTGACGATGCCGCGGTGGGTGTTCGGCACGCCCTTGGGCCGGCCGGTGGAGCCGGAGGTGTAGATGACGTACGCCAGGTGCTCGGGGCCGGCGGTGGGCGTCGGGTCGGTGGCCGGCTGGTCGGCCCAGACCGTGGCGTCGTCGAGGGCGAGCACGGTGGCGGCGGTGGTCGGCAGCACGTCACGCAGGTGCTCCTGGACCAGCACCACGGGCGCGTCGGCGTCGGTCACCATGAAGGCGAGCCGGTCCGCCGGGTACTCCGGGTCCAGCGGCAGGTAGGCGCCGCCGGCCTTGAGCACGCCGAGCAGGCCGGCGACCAGCTCGACGGAGCGTTCCGCGCAGACACCGACCAGGGTCTCCGGGCCGACGCCGTCGGCGCGCAGCCGGTGCGCGATCCGGTTGGCCGCCGCGTTCAGCTCGGCGTAGGTGAGGCTGCGTCCCTCGATGGTGACGGCGACCGCGTCCGGGGTGGCGGCGGCGTGCTCCTCGATCGGGCCGTGCAGGGTCTGGGTACGCGGGAAGTCCGCGACGGTGTCGTTCCACCCGCCCAGCAGCGTCCGCTCGTCGGCGGGGAGCAGCGCCAGCCGGGACACCGGGGTCTCCGGCGCGGCCACGATGGCGGCCAGCAGGGTGGTCCACCGCCGGGCCATCCGCTCGACGGTGTCCCGGGTGAACAGGTCGGTGTTGAAGACCAGCTTGCCCCAGAGCCCGTCGACGGTCTCCACCGCGTGCAGCTCGAAGTCGAACCGGGTAGCGCGCAGCTCCATGGGGGTCCACTCGAAGCTGACCTCGTCGCTGCGGGACACCCCGCGGAACCGGCCCATCTCGTAGTTCTGCAGCACGAACATGGTCTGGAACACCGGGGAGCGGCTCACGTCGCGGGGCAGCCCCAGCTCGTGGACGACCTTGGCGAACGGCACCTCGGCGTGCTCGAAGCCGTCCAGCACGCTGCGTCGGGTGCGCTCCAGCAGCTCAGTGAAGGTGGGGTCGCCGGCCAACTCGGCGCGGAGCGGCAGCATGTTGATGAACATGCCGACCACGTTCTCCAGCTCGGGCGCGGAGCGGCCGGCCACCGAGGCGCCGACCGCGAAGTCGTCCTGGCCGGCGTGCCGGGCCAGCAGCACCTGGTACGCGGCGAGCAGCGTCATGAACAACGTGCCGCCGCTCGCCCGGGTGAGCGCGTTGAGCGCCTCGGTTTCCGCCGGGTCGAGCTGGAACTCGACGAAGTCGCCCCGGTAGGTCTGGGTGGCCGGGCGGGGCCGGTCCAGCGGGAGTTCGAGGGGGGTGATCCCGGCGAGGCGCTGCTTCCAGTAGTCGACGTGCGCCCGGGCCTGCGGGCCGTCCAGCTCGGCCGCCTCCCAGACGGCGAAGTCGCCGTACTGGACCGGCAGGGCGGGCGGCTCGCCGCCCCGGTAGAGGGTGATGAGGTCGCGCAGCAGCACGTCCACCGACCAGCCGTCGCCGACGATGTGGTGCTGGCCGAGGAAGAGCACGTGGTCGTCGACGTTCAGCCGGATCAGCAGGGCGCGCAGCAGCGGGCCGTTGGCCAGGTCGAACGGCTCGGCGGCGGCCGCGTCGACGAGCGCCTGGGCCCCGGCCTCGTCGGCTGCGTCCACGATGGTCAGGGGCACCTCGACCGAGTCCGCCACCACCACGGTCGGGCGCCCGTCGGCGTCGGCCGGGAAGCGGGTGCGCTGCGACTCGTGCCGGGCGCTGAGCGCGGCCAGGGCCGCGCGCAGCGCCTCGACGTCGAGCGGTCCGCGCACCCGCAGCGGCACCGCGATGTGGTACGCCGCCTCCCCGGGGGCGAGCTGGTCCATGAACCAGACCCGCTCCTGGGCGTAGGACAGCGGCACCTCGGCGCCGGCGGGCCGGGGGGTGATCCGGGCCGCCGGGGCGGCCTGGCGGGCGCGCAGCCGCTTGGCGATCAGCGCCTGCCGGGCCGCCTCGCGGGCCGGATCCTTCAGGTCGGTCATCAGCTGCTTTCCTCTTCCGCCGCGAGCAGCGCGGCGACCTCGCTGTCGGAGAGCCCGTCGAGTTCCGCGGCGATCCGCTGCTCGATCTGGGCGGCCAGGTCCGCCACCACGGGGCTGCTGAACAGCGCCCGCATGGGCAGGTCGACGTCCACCTCGGCGCGGATCCGGGCCATCGCCCGCATGCCGCGCAGCGAGTTGCCGCCGAGGGTGAAGAAGTCGTCCAGGGCGCCGACCTTCTCCACCTGGAGGATCTCGGCGTACACCTCGGCGACCAGGGACTCGGCCTCGGTGCGCGGCGCGACGTAGGCGTCCTCGGCCGGGGCGGCGGCGGCCGGGGCGGGCAGTGCGGCCCGGTCCAGCTTGCCGTTCGGCGTCAGCGGCAGCGCGTCGAGCCGGACCAGGGCCGCCGGCACCAGGTGCGCGGGCAGCTCGCGGACCAGTTCGGCGCGGACCGACTCCTCGTGGGCGGGGCCCACCAGGTAGCCGACCAGGGTCGGCTCGCCGGTGTCGGTGCGCACCGCGGCGGCGGCCGCCCGGACGTCCGGGTGGGCCAGCAGGGCGGCCTCCACCTCGCCCAGCTCGATCCGCATGCCGCGCACCTTGACCTGGTCGTCCCGGCGGCCCAGGTAGTCCAGGGTGCCGTCGGGCCGCCAGCGGGCCAGGTCGCCCGTGGCGTACATCCGGGCGCCGGGCGGGCCGTCGGGGCAGGGCAGGAAGCGCTCGGCGGTGAGGCCGGGGCGGCGGTGGTAGCCGCGGGCGAGCTGCGCGCCGGTGACGTACAGCTCGCCGACCACGCCCGGTGGCACCGGCTGGAGTGCGGCGTCGAGCAGCAGCGCCCGGGTGTTCCAGGTGGGCGTGCCGATCGGCACCGAACCCGGCGGGACCGGCTCGCCCGGGGCGATCCGGGCGGCCACGCAGCCCACGGTGGCCTCGGTCGGGCCGTACTCGTTGACCACCGCCACGTCGGGGTGGGCGGCCCGCCAGCCGGCGAGCTGCTCGCCGGTGAGCGCCTCGCCGCCGATCACCAGGTCGGCGGAGGGCGACAGCTCGCCGTCGAGCAGCGGCAGGTGGCTCGGGGTGACCTTCAGGAAGGACGGCCGGCCACCGGCCCGGGCGGCCGGCTCGTCGATCGCGGCGAGCCGGACCGCGCCGCCGGCGGTGAGCGTGCCGAGCAGGCCGGTGACGGTGAGGTCGAAGGAGACCGGCGAGTGCAGCAGCGCGGTGCCGGCCAGCCCCGGGTAGGTGTGCCGGGCCCAGGCCAGGTAGGCGGTCACCGCCCGGTGCTCCACCACCACGCCCTTGGGACGCCCGGTCGAGCCGGAGGTGTAGAGGACGTACGCGGGGTGCTCGGGGCGCAGCGGGGCCCGCCGGTCGGCGTCGGTCAGGTCGCCGTCCGGCTGGTCCGCGCCGAGCTCGCCGTCGAGCACCAGCGCGTCGCCGGGCACCAGGGCGGCGGTGTCCGGGGTGGCCACCACCAGGGCCGGGGCGGCGTCCTCCAGCAGGTAGGCGATCCGCCCGGCCGGGTAGCCGGTGTCCACCGGCACGTACGCGGCGCCGGACTTCAGCACCGCGAGCATCGCCACCACCAGCTCGCAGGAGCGGGGCAGGGCGAGCGCGACCCGGGTCTCCGGGCCGGCGCCGCGGGCCACCAGCAGCCGGGCCAGCCGGTTCGCGGCGGTGTTCAGCTCGGCGTAGCTCAGCGGCACGCCGTCGCAGACCAGCGCGGTGGCGTCCGGGGTGGCGGCGGCCTGCCGCTGCACCTCGTCGACCACGGTGGCCGGCGGCACCTCCCGCGCGGTGTCGTTCCAGGCGCCCAGCACCAGGTCACGCTCGTCGTCGGTGAGCAGCGGCAGCGCGGCCACCGTGCGCTCCGGGTCGGCCACGGCGGCGGTGAGCAGCCGGACGTACCGCCGCACCACCGTCTCGGCGGTGGCCCGGTCGAACAGCGCGGTCCGGTAGACCAGGCGGCACTCCCCGGCCGTGATGTCGAAGGCCAGGTCGTCCTTGGTGGTGCCCAGCTCGACCGGGTCGAGGCCGGAGTCCGGGATGTAGTTCAGCGCGGTCTGGAAGATCGGCTGCACCGACGGGTCTCGTTCCGGGTCGACCGCCTCGACGATCTTCTGGAACGGGGTGTGCCCGTGCTCCATGGCGTCGACCAGGCCGCCGCGGACCCGGCCGAGCAGCGCGGCGAAGCTCGGGTCGCCGGAGACGTCGCAGCGCAGCGCCACCGGGTTGACGAACATGCCGATCAGCGGTGCCACCTCGGGGTTCTCCCGGCCCGCGGTGGAGACGCCGACCACCACGTCGGTGTCGCCGGAGATCCGGGACAGCAGCGCCGCGAAGCCGGCCAGCAGCACCATGTACGGCGTGGCCGCCGCGCCGGCCGCCAGCTTGCCGATGCGGTCGAGGAGCCCGTCGGGCAGGTCGAAGCGCACCTCGTCGCCGGCGAAGCCGAGCTGCGCGGGGCGCGGCCGGTCCAGCGGCAGGTTGGTCACCGGCGGCGCGCCGGCCAGGTGACCGGTCCAGAAGGCGAGTTGCCGGTCCAGCTCCGCCCCGGTGAGCTGGTCGCGCTGCCAGACCGCGAAGTCGGCGTACTGGATGGGCAGCTCGGGCACGGCGGGCTCGGCGCCCGTCTGCGCGACCGCGGAGAACGCGGCGAGCTCGGTGTGGAACAGCACCGCCGAATGGCTGTCGAAGACGGCGTGGTGCACCACGAACACGAGCGCCCAGGTGCCGTCGAGGCGGATCAGCCGGGCCCGCCAGAGCGGCGGGGTGTCCAGCGGGATGGGGGTGCGGGCCAGCTCGGCCCGGATCGCCTCGAACGCGGCCCGCCGCTCGGACTCGGGCAGGTGACCCAGGTCGGTGGTGGGCAGCGGGGCCGGCTCGTGGGCCCGGACCACCTGCATCAGCGCGCCGTCGTCGACCCGCAGGTGGGTGCGGAGCGCCTCGTGCCGGGCCACCACCCGGTTGACCACGTCGCTGGCCGTGTCGGCGTCGACGCCGGCCGGGAACCGCCACGGGATGGACACGTTGAACACCGGCGAGCCGGCGTCGAGCTGGTTGGCCATCCACACCCGCTCCTGAGCGAAGGAGGCCGGGAAGGTCCACTCCTGACTCATGAGTGGGCCTCGCGGACGGAGCGGGGACGCATGTCGGTCCAGACCGTGTCGATGTGGGCCAGGCACTCCTCGCGGGTGCCGGCGAAGCCGGTGTCGTGCCAGCCCGCGGGGAGGTCCCGGTC
Organism: Micromonospora sp. I033; assembly: GCF_053890995.1. Taxonomy (NCBI): domain Bacteria; kingdom Bacillati; phylum Actinomycetota; class Actinomycetes; order Micromonosporales; family Micromonosporaceae; genus Micromonospora; species Micromonospora sp. I033. The sequence continues at coordinate 12,187 of NZ_JBSSLX010000030.1, forward strand.
GGCCGACCAGATCGAGTACTGCTCCTCGTCGTTGCGGACGACCAGGAATCGGGATTCGGCCATCTCAGTTCGCTCCAGGGGTGTCGGGGGTGTACGGCTCGGCCATCGCCACGGCGATCTTGCGGGGGCCGGTGAACGGCTCCCGGCCGTGCGCGGCGGTCATGTTGTCCACCACCAGCACGTCGTCGCGCTGGTAGTCGAAGCGGACCGTGGCCGCCCGGTAGGCGGCGCGCAGGTGGTCCATGACGTCGGCGGGGATCTCGCCGCCGTCGCCGTAGTAGGTGTTCGACGGCAGCCCGTCGGCGCCGAACATGGCGAGCAACCCGTCCTGGTAGTCCTTCGGCAGGGTGCTCACGTGGAAGAACGTGGCGTGGTTGAACCAGCGCGGGGTGGTCGAGCCGGGCCGGTGGTGCACCACGTCCCGCACCGCCCGGGTGCGCAGGCCGTCCTTGCCGACCCACTCGACCGTGATCCCGTTGGCCGCCGCGTACGCCTCGACCTCCGACCGGTTCTCGGTGTTGAACACCTCCTGCCAGCGGGTGCCGAAGTCGCCGTGGAAGTTGCGCACCAGCATCCAGCGCCGCCGGACGAACTCCTCGCGCACCGCGGGGTCGATCAGCTCGTACACCCGGCGCACGTCGGCGAGCGGGGTGGCGCCCCGGGTCTCCGGCGCGGTGATGCAGTAGAAGAACAGCGTCAGCGGCCAGCGCGCCTGGTAGGAGTTCTCGTTGTGCAGGAAGATCTCCTCGTCCGGCGGGTAGTCGGTCGAGGTGTACACCCGGCCCTTGATGGAGTGCCGGGGCGAGGAACGTTCGGTGTAGGTCAGCGGCTCGCCGGACAGGGCGCGGACCACCCCGTCGAAGCCGTCCACCCCGCCGACGTCGAAGCCGCGGAACAGCAGCCCGCCGTGCTCGACGAGGGTGGCCCGCAGCTCGGCGCGGCGGGCCGCGATCAGGTCGGTCAGGGCCCGGCCGTCGTTCTCGACGACCACCGGCAGCGTGGCGATCGTGTCGCTCATGATGCGGTGTCTCCTTGTTCTCGTGGTCAGGCGCGGGGCAGCCGCGGGATGGCCGGGATCGCCGCCGGCGCGGCCGGTTCGTCGGCGGGCTGGCTGACTCGCAGCTCCTCGATCCGGGCGGCCAGCCCGGCGACCGTGGGGGTCTCGAAGAGGCTGCGCATGGGCAGCCGGACCCCGGTGGCCTTGCGCATCGCGGCGATCAGCTGCACCGCGACCAGCGAGTTGCCGCCGAGGGCGAAGAAGTCGTCGTCCACGCCGACCTCGGTCACGCCGAGGCCGTCCCGCCACACCTGGGCGATGGTCTTCTCCAGCTCGGTCGAGGGCGCGGCCGAGCCCCCGCCGGCGCCGGCCGCCGCGGTGGCCGGTGCGTCGGTCTCCGCCTCCAGGCTGTCCGTGGTCACCCGGGCCGAGCGCCGCCGGATGTCGGCGACGGTGCGGGTGGCGATGACCACCTGCGCGCCCAGGCCGGCGGTGAGGCTGCGGCGGAACGCCTCGGCCCCGTCGACCGGCCGGATGTCCTCGGTGACCGGGGCCGGCGCGGCCGGGACGGCCGGCGCGTCGGTGAGGCCGCCGGTGACCGCGCCCTGGTCCACCTTGCGCAGCACGAAGTCGCTGATCGCGACCAGTTCCCGGCCCTCGGTGTCGCGCAGCGACAGGTCGGCCGCCACCACCTCGTCGGTGGCACCGGGCCGGTGCCGCAGGTGGCTGTGGAAGGTCGCCGGCAGCGCCCCGCGCACCACGATCCGGCCGTACGACAGCGGCAGGTAGGTGCCGGAGCCCTGGCCGCGGCCGAACGCGGTGGCCACGTCCAGCAGCGCCGGGTGCAGCCCCCAGGAGGGCAGGTCGCCCAGCACGTCGGCGGGCGCCTCGACCCGGGCCAGCTCCTCCCCCTCCGCCAGGTGGTGCTCGGCCAGCGCCGCCCAGCGGGGGCCGAAGGTGAGCATGCTGGTGCGGCCCCGGCCGAACGAGGCGTCGTCGTCGACCCGGCGGCCGGCGACGGTGGGCGTACCGGCCGGCGGGGCGGGCTCGGTGGTCCAGCCGGCGGCGCCGCGCACGTGGGTGCGGAGCTGGCCGGCGGCCAGGCTCGCCACGGTGAAGTCGACGCCGTCCTCGGCGGGGGTCAGCTCCACCCGGTACTGGGCGACCGTGCCGTCCGGCACCGGGAACGGCTCCAGGAAGACCACGTCGCGCAGTTCCACGGCGGCGTCCGGCCCGGGCGCGGGCAGCGCGGCGGCCACCGCGGCCCGTACCGACTCCAGGTGGGCGGTGCCCGGCACCACCGGCACCCCGCCGATCCGGTGCTCGTCGAGCAGCCAGTGGGTGGCCGCGGAGACGAGGCCGTGCAGCACGGTGCCCTCCGGGCCCACCACCTTCGTGGTGAGCACCGGGTGGTCCACCGGGCCGGTGACGGTGTCCCGGCCGGCGGCCCGGAAGGCCGCCGGCGCGCTGGTCTCCACGGCCATGCCCACCTCGGCCCAGCCGCCCCAGTTCTGCGACACCACCGGGGCGCGGAAGCCGGCGCCGGAGCGCGCCCAGGCGTCCAGGAAGGAGTTCGCCGCGCAGTAGTCGACCTGGCCGAAGCCGCCGATCACCGCGGTGATCGAGGAACAGAGCGCCACGAAGTCCAGCGGCAGGTCGCCGAAGACCTGGGCGAGAGCGAGGGTACCGGCGAGCTTCGGGGCGAGCACCCGCTCCGCCTCGGCCCGCTCCTTGATCTCGGCCATGCCGCCGCCGGGCAGGCCGGCGGCGTGCACGATGCCGTCCAGCCCGCCGAACCGCGTCTCGGCGGCCTCGCGGACGCGGCGCAGGTCGTCCGGGTCGGTGACGTCGGCGGCGAGGACCAGCACCTCGGCCCCGGCCGCCTCCATCCGGCGGATCGCCGCGATGGCCCGGCCGGCCCGGTCGGCGCCGCCGTGCACCGCCAAGTGCTCGTCCCAGCGGTCCCGCTCGGGCAGGCCGGAGCGGGCCAGCAGCACCAGCTTGGCGTGGGCCCGGCGGGCGAAGTCCTCGGCCAGGGTGACGCCGATGCCGCCGAGACCGCCGGTGATCAGGTAGCGGCCCGCCTCGCGCAGCACGCCCGGTTCGCCCTCGGCGTCCACGGTGACCTGCTCGTAGTCGGCCACCCAGCGCCGGTCGCGGCGCAGCGCCACCTCGGGGTGCGCCGGGTCGACCGGGCCGCGCAGCTCGGCCGCGAGCGCGGCGACCCCGCGCGCGGTGGTGTCCGCGTCGACCAGCCGGACGCCGAGCCCGGGCAGCTCGACCGGGAGCACCCGGGCCAGGCCGGCCAGGGTGGTGTGCTCGGGCCGGACCAGGTCGTCGCCGCGGACGTCACCGATGCCGGCGGTGACCAGGTCGAGGCGGATCCCCTCGTCGTCGGCGGTCAGCCCGGCGCCGGCGAGCGCCTGCACCAGGTGCAGCGCGCTGAAGAAGCCCCGGTTCTGGGCGGCCCAGGCGGCGGCGATGTCGGTGCCGGCCGGCTCGCCGTCGAGGGCGTACGCGTGCACGATGCGGCGGGGCAGGTCGGCGCCGAGCGCGGCGACCAGCGCCTCGTGGTCCTCCCGGACGCCGGGGCGCAGCCGGAAGCCGCTGGCGGTGGCGGCGAAGGCGTCGCCGGCGCGTACCTCGACCGGGTCGTCGCCGGCGGCGCGCAGCGCGGCGACGAGCGCCTCGCCGCGCGGGCCGTCGGCCAGCACCAGGCATCGGCCCAGCGGGACGACGGTCCGCGCCGGGGCGGCCTGCCGCCACACCGGCACCGCGAACCACTCCGGCAGCGGCCGGGGCCCGGTCTCGACCGGGGCCGCCGCCTGCTCCACCGGATCCGGGTCGACCCAGTAGCGGCGCCGCTCGAACGGGTACGTGGGCAGCGGCACCCGCCGGGCGTCGGGGTCGACGGCCAGGGTCACCGGCACCCCGGCGCACCAGAGCGCCCCGGCGCTGCCGAGCAGGGTGGCCAGGTCGCCGGTGGGCTCACCCGGCCCGGGCAGGCTGCCCAGCGGGGTCAGCTTCCGCTGCGCCTCGGACGCCTTGGCGACCTGCATCCGGGCCAGGTTCGCGAGCTGCCGGCCGGGGCCGCACTCGACAAGCGCCCAGGTGCCCTCGGCGAGCAGCGTGGCCACGCAGGCGCCGAAGCGGACCGGCCGGCGCAGGTGCGCCGCCCAGTACGCCGGGTCGGTGGCCTGCTCGCCGGTGATCCAGGTGCCGGTCACGTTGGACAGGAACGGCACGGCCGGCGGGCGCAGCGGCACGCTCGCCATCAGCGCGGTGAACTCGTCGAGGATCGGGTCCATCATCGGCGAGTGGAAGGCGTGCGAGGTGCGCAGCAGCTTGGACTTGTTCTTCCCGCCCAGGCCCGCGGCGAACTCCTCGACCAGCGCGGTCTCGCCGGCCACCACGCAGGTGCCCGGGCCGTTGACGGTGGCAACGGACAGGCCCTCGGGCAGCCGGTCGGCGACCGCCGACTCGTCCAGCGTCACGGCGAGCATCGAGCCGGCCGGCAGCGAGTGCATGAGCCGGCCCCGGGCGGCCACGACCTTCAGCGCGTCGGGCAGGGTGAGCACCCCGGCCACGGTGGCGGCGACGTACTCGCCGATGGAGTGGCCGATCATCGCGGCCGGCGCGACCCCGGCCCGCTGCCAGGCGGTGGCGAGGGCGTACTCGATCGTGAACAGGGCGGGCTGGGTGTAGCGGGTCTGGGTGAGCTTCTCCCCCGCCTCCGGGTCGCGGCCGAGGATCAGGTCCCGGATGTCCAGGCCCAGCTCGGGGCGGAGCAGCTCGGCGCACTCGTCCACGGTGGCCGCGAAGGCCCGGTCCTCGGCGTAGAGCTCGGCGCCCATGCCGGCGTACTGCGACCCCTGGCCGCTGAACAGGAGGGCGACCCGGGGGGCGGGGCCGTCGAGGACGCCGCGGTGGCCCTTGCGCTTGTCGCGCAGGGCGGCCGCCGCGGTCGGCAGGTCGGTGGCGACCACGGCGGCGCGGTGCGCGTACTGCTGGCGGCCGACGCGCAGGGTGTGCGCGACGTCGGCGAGCAGACCGTCGCCCGCGGTGCCGTTCTCCAGGTGCTCGGCGAGCCGCTTGACCGCGGTGTCCAGGGCGGTCGGGGTCTTCGCCGAGACCTGGAGCAGGTGCGCCGGGCGGACCCGCCGCTCGGTCCGGTACCCGGCCGGGGCCTCCTCCAGCACGACGTGCGCGTTGGTGCCGCCGATGCCGAACGAGCTGACCCCGGCGCGCCGCGGCCCGCCGTCGGTGTCCCACTTGGTCAGCGTGTTCGCCACGTAGAACGGGGTGTCGGCGAAGTCGATGGCCGGGTTCGGGGTCTCGTAGTTGATGGTCGGCGGGATGAGGCCGTGCTCCATGGCGAGCACCGTCTTGATCACGCTGACGATGCCGGAGGGCTGGCTGAGGTGGCCGATGTTGGACTTCACCGAGCCGATGCCGCACCAGCCCCGGTCGTCGGTGTCCTTCGTGTACACCGCGGAGAGGGCGGCGATCTCGATCGGGTCGCCGAGCGCGGTGCCGGTGCCGTGCGCCTCGACGTAACTGATGGTGCGCGGATCGATGCCGGCCAGGCCGACCGCCTGGGCGACCGCCTCCATCTGCCCGTCGATGCTGGGAGCGGTGAAGCCGACCTTCCCGGCGCCGTCGTTGTTGATGGCGTTGCCGAGCACCACGGCGCGGATGGTGTCGCCGTCGGCGATCGCGTCGGAGAGGCGCTTGAGCAGGGTGACCCCGACGCCGCTGCCCCACACCGTGCCGTTGGCCCCGGCGTCGAACGGGCGGCAGCGGCCGTCCGGCGAGGTGAAGCCGTCCATGCCGAGGTAGCCGACGTGCGGCAGCTCGATGTTCACGCCACCGGCCAGGGCCATGTCGCACTCGCCGTTGCGCAGCGCCTCGCAGGCCAGGTGGAACGCCACCAGCGATGTGGAGCAGGCGGTGTGCACGGTGAGGCTGGGCCCGCGCAGGTCGAGCCGGTAGGAGACGTTGGTGGCCACGTAGTTCGGCGAGTTGCCGGTGGCCAGGGAGACCGCGCCGTGCGGGCTGCCGCCGACCCGCTTGTTGCGCAGCACGTTGCGGTGCAGGTAGGTGTTGCCGCCGGTGCCGGCGTAGACGCCGACCGCGCCGTCGTAGCGGGCCGGGTCGTAGCCGGCGTCCTGGAGCGCGGTGTAGCAGGTCTCCAGGAACAGGCGGTGCTGCGGATCGGTGATCTCGGCCTCGCGGGCGGTCATCCCGAACAGGCCGGCGTCGAACTCGTCGTAGCCGTCGACCAGCGGGGCCCGGCTCACCCAGCCGGGGTCGTCGACCTCCTCCGGGGTGGCGCCGCGGGCGAGCTGCTCCTCGCGGGTCAGTTCGGTCACCGACTCGACGCCGTCGACCAGGTTGCGCCAGAACTCGTCGACGTCGGCCGCGCCGGGTAGGCGGGCGGCGAGTCCGACGATCGCGATCGGGTCGATGCCGTCGTCGGTGGCGGGAATGTCGTTCTGCATCCGGGTTGTCCTTAGCTCACGCGGTGCGTCGGGGAGGGGTTGCGGCGTCACGGCTGGTTCGGTCGTCGGGGTGGGGTACGTCGGGCCCGGCCCCGCCGGGCGGCGGCCCGCAGCGCGGCACGGGCCAGCTCCGGCCGGTCGGCGGCGCCGTCGAGGCTGGCGGCGAGGGCCCGCACGGTCGGGTGGCGGAACAGGTCGAGCATGGTGAGGGAGCGGCCGGTGGCCTCGGTGAGCCGGGCGTGCACCGCGGCGAGGGCCATCGAGTGGCCGCCGATGTCGAAGAAGTTGTCGGCAACCCCGACCCGGTCCCGGCCGAGCACGTCCCGCCAGATGCCGGCGATCAGCTCCTCGGTGTCGGTGAGCGCGTCCGGGCCGGCGGGCAGCGGGGCCCGGGCCGGCTCGGCGGCGGCCACGGTCATCGCACCGAGCGCCGGGACCCGTACCGCCGGGCGGGGCAGCTCGGCGGCGACCTCGTCGGCGGGCGCGTCCGGGTCGGCCGCGAGCGCGCCGACCAGGGCGGCCAGGTCGGCCAGGAGCGCCTCGATCCGGTCCGCGTCGAACAGGTCCGGGTTGTGCACCACCTCGACGCCGGCCCGCCCCTCCCGCTCCACCACGTAAACCGTGATGTCGAAGGGCGACCCGGGTTTCGGTACCGGCACCGGCTCGACGGCCAGGCCGGACAGCGCGAGCCGGGGCGGGACGAAGTTGAGCACGTTGAACAGCACCTGCACGAGCGGGGCGCGGGCGGTGTCCCGGCCGACGCCGAGGGCCTCGACGATCCGTTCCAGCGGCGCACCGGGGTGCTCGGTGACCGCGCGCAGCTCGGCGGCGCACCGGTCGACCAGCCCGGCGAAGGTCGCCCCGCCGGTGCGGACCCGCACCGGCACGGTGTCGATGAAGAAGCCGATGACGTCGTCGAAGGCGGCCAGCCGCCGGTCGGCGACGATCGCGCCGAGCACGTGGTCGTCGCCGCCGGTGAGCCGGCGCAGCAGCTCGCCGAAGCCGGCCAGCAGGACGGCCGCCACGGTGGTGCCCCGCCGGGCGGCCAGCTCGCGCACCGCCCGGTCGGCCGCCTCGGTGAGCCGCACCGCGGCCTCCACGCCGGCATAGGTCTGCACGGCCGGGCGGGGCCGGTCGCGGGGCAGGTCCAGCACGGTCGGCGCGCCGGCCAGGTGGTCGGTCCACCAGGCCAGGTCGGCGTCGCCCCGGCGGCGGTCCCGCTCCGCCCGCCAGACCGCGTAGTCGGCGTAGCCGGCGGGCAGCGGCGGCCGGGCCGGCGGGGCGCCGGCGAGCGCCCGGGCGTACGCGCCGGCCAGCTCGTCGTAGAGCAGCGCCTCGGACCAGCCGTCGAAGACCGCGTGGTGCACGGTCAGGGCGAGCACGTGGGTGTCGGCGGCGAGCCGGTAGACGGTCACCTGCCAGGGCGGCCCGGTGGCCAGGTCGAAGGCGTGCCCGGCGCCGGCGGCGAGCATGGTGGCCAGCTCCGCCTCGGCGTCGGCGGCGCCGGTCAGGTCGACCACCGGCACGGCCACGTCGGTCGGCTCCTCCCGGACCGCGTACGGCACTCCGCCGGTCTGCGGGATCCGCCAGCGCAGCACGTCGTGCCGCTCGGCCACGGCGCGCAGCGCGGCACCGAGCGCGGCGGTGTCCAGCGGCCCGCGCAGCCGGTGCGCGACCGCGATGTTGTAGGGCGCGCCGGACGGGGCGAGCTGGTCCATGAACCAGAGCCGCCGCTGCGGCGGGGAGAGCGTGGGCGGGTTGCCGGTGGTCAGCCCGTCGCCGTCGGCGGGCGCGGCGGCCCGCACCCGGTCGACCAGCGCGGCGAAGGTCCGGTCGGTGAAGAGCACCCGGGTGTCGACCTGCCGGTTCAGCTCGGCGCGGAGCGCGGCGACCAGCCGCATGGCGGCGATCGAGTTGCCGCCGGCGGCCAGGAAGTCGCTGTCCGGGCCGGGGGCCCCGCCGAGCAGCCGGGCCCACAGCCGCCGGACCGCCGTCTCGACCGGGTCGCCGCCGTCGACCTCCTCGGCCACCGCCGGCGCGGCCGCGGCGAGGGCGCGCAGCGCCGGCCGGTCCAGCTTGCCGCTGGTCGGGCTGACCGGCAGCGCGGCCAGCCGCACCGTGCGGGCCGGCAGCATCGCGGTGGTCAGCCGGGGCCCGGCGTACGCGCGCAGCGCCGCGTCGTCGGGCGCGTCGGCGGGGGTGAGGAAGGCGACCAGCTCGGTGCCGGCCGGGCCGGGCACGGCCTCCACGGCGACCCGGTCGACGCCGGGGTGCCCGGCCAGCACGGCCTCGACCTCGCCCAGCTCGATCCGCTGGCCGCGCACCTTGACCTGCCGGTCGGCCCGGCCCAGGTAGACGATCCGGCCGTCCGGCGCCTGGCGGACCAGGTCGCCGGTGCGGTACAGCCGCTCACCCGGCCGGTCGCCGAACGGATCGGGGACGAACCGCTCGGCGGTCAGTCCGGGCCGGTTGAGGTAGCCGTCGGCCAGGCCGGGGCCACCGACCAGCAGCTCGCCCGTCTCCCCCGGCGACACCGGGCGCAGCGCGGCGTCCACCACGTACGCCCGGTGGTTGGGCAGGGGCCGGCCGATCGGCACCGGGTCGGTGTCGGTCGCGGTGAGGTCGCCGCTGACCGCCAGCACCGTGGTCTCGGTGGGGCCGTAGCCGTTGAGGAAGCGCCGACCGGGGGCCCAGCGGGCGACCAGCTCGGCCGGGACGGCCTCACCGCCGCAGAGCAGCACCCGCCAGGACGGCAGCTCCGCCGGGTCGAGCAGCGCGAGCACGGTGGGGGTGATGAAGCCCCACGTCACCTCGTGGGCGGCGACGAACCGGGCCAGCCGGACCGGGTCGGCCCGGTCGTCGGCGCCGAGCAGCTGCACCGCGCCGCCGAGCAGCAGCGGCACGAACAGGTCCATGGTGGCCGCGTCGAAGCCGAGCGAGGCGATGCCGAGGCTGCGTACCGAGGCGTCGGCGCCGGTCAGCGCGGCGACGCCGGTGACGAACTCGACGGCGTTGCGGTGGGTGGTGAGCACCCCCTTGGGCCGACCCGTGGAGCCGGAGGTGAACAGCACGTACGCCGGGTCGCCCGGGCGGGCCGGGCAGGGTTGGACCGGCGCGGGGCCGGGCAGTCCGACCGCCTCGACGCCGGGCTCCTCGCCGAACTCGGCCGCCGCGGCGTCGCCGGCCACCACCCGGACCCCCGCGTCCCGGGCGATCTCGCGCAGCCGCTCCCGAGGGCCGCCCGGCTCCAGCGGCACGTACGCGGCCCCGGCCAGCAGCACGCCGACCACGGTGACCACCAGGTCGGGGGTGCGCGCACCGCAGACCCCGACCCGGTCGCCGGGGCCGATGCCGCGCTCGCGCAGCGCGGCGGCCAGCCCGGCGGCCCGGTCGACGAGCTGCCGGTAGGTGAGCCGGGTGTCCCACTGGCGTACCGCCACCGCGTCGGGCGTGCGGGCGGCCTGCGCGGCGATCAGGTCGGCCAGGGTCGCGTCCGGCCAGGGCAGCTCCGCCCCGTACGCGGCGCTGACGGTCAGGATGTCGGTCACCCGTGGTCTCCCCGGTGCTCGGCTGGGTCGGTGATCTGGAGGCGCAGTTCGTTGACGTAGCCGCGGCCCTGCGCGTCGGTCACCCAGGCCTCCGTCGGGGCGGGCAGCAGCTCGCTGACCACGACCGGTACGTCCGGGCCGGTCCGGTGGGCGGCGTCCACCATGGCGCAGAGCGACTGCGCGTACAGCGGGCCGGTCAGGTCGACGTAGCAGGGCTTGATCTCGGTGCCGACCTTGACGAACACCCGCTCGGGCAGGCCGGCGGCGGCCCGCCACCGGCGCACCGCCAGGTAGCGCGCGGTCTCGTCGGCGTGGCCGGCCAGGCCGCACTCGCCCGCCGTGGTGCGCCAGGTGCGCCGGGCCACCACCACCCGGTCGATGGTGATCCGGGGCATGTGCGGGGCCGGGTCCAGCAGCTTGAAGGCGTCCAGCAGCAGCGCGTCGAGCAGGCTGGCGAAGACCTCCATGAGGGACCAGCGCCGGCCGTCCGGGAAGACCGCGACGAGCCGGTCGCCGTCCCGCTCGACGGTGACCGCGGTGGCCGGCACCAGCCGGTCGACGTCGGCGCCGTGGGCGGTGTCGATGCCGAGCTGGCGGTCCGCGGGCCCGGTCAGGGCGTACGTGGTGCGGGTGGTCCGCCGGGGGTAGCTCTCCGGCCAGAGCATCCGCAGCCGGGCGGGGCCGAGGTCGGTGTCGAAGGCCGCCCGCAGCGCCGGCGGGTCGGGGTGGAACGGACTGAGCACGGCACTGTCGTAGGCGGGGTGGGCCGGGTGCAGCTCGCCGAGGACAAGCAGGAACTCGCCGCGCGCGACCGCCTCGGGTGAGGCCGCGGCGAGCTGCACGTCCGGGTTGTGCAGCCGGGCCGACGGCCAGCCGGGCCGCGTCGCGGGGAAGAGTCGCCGGACCGGCTCGGCCAGGTCCTCGGCGCGCAGCCGCAGCTCCGTCTGGCCGGCGGGCAGGTCACGCAGGCCGCACAGCTCCGCCCAGCGCCGGGTGAACGCGGCGCCGGCCCGGGCGATCGGGCCGTCGGGGGCCACCAGGGTCCCCTGGGCCAGCGACCAGACGTCGGCCAGCCGCACCCGGCCGTCGGCGGCCAGCTCGTCGTGCAGCTCCCCGAGGACCTCCTCGCAGCCGGCGCCGACCTCCGCGGTGAACCAGCGGGCGGTCTGGAGCATCACGGCCAGCGGGGCGGCCAGCGCGTCCAGGACGGCCGCGCCGACGATGAACTCCAGGTCCCGGCCGGTCTCCTCGTAGCAGACGGTGCGGCCGACGTACATCTGGCCGCTGTGGCGGGTGGCCGGGCGGCCGGTGACGGCGGTGAACTCGGTGTTGAGGGCGGCCAGGGCGGCACCGAGCCGGTCGGGGTCGCCGGCGGCGGCCGCGACCGCGTCCCGGGCCGCGCGGAGGCGGTCGAAGTCGGCCGCCACGCGGGCCCGGACGTCCTCGTCGCCGATCGCGGCGATCCGCTCGGCGAGCACCTGCTCGGCCTCCGGGCTGACCGGCAGGTTGGCGCTCCAGCTGAGCTGACCCCGGTCGACCCACCGGTCGAGCAGCAGGTAGACGTCGTCGGCCTGGTGCACGGCGCCGTCGGCGCGCATCCGCTCGGCCAGCTCGACGGCGGGGGTCCGCCCGTCGCAGGCGGCGAGCAGCCGGGCCTCCGTCGGGGTCAGCGCGATCGGCGGGTGCAGCGGCCAGCGCAGCTGGCGCCCCTCGACGGTCAGGTGGGGCTGCAGCGCGGGCGCCCACCAGCGGCGTACCGCCAGGTCGTCACCCAGCCGGTCGGCATACGCGATCAGCGCCCACGCCTCGAAGACCACCTGCCGGCGGTCGACCAGCGCCGGGCCGGGCGACAACCGGACCCCCGGCTCGTCCGGGTCGAAGGTCCCCCAGCAGACCGGGCCGAAGAAGCCGATCGTCTCCGCCTTGCCGCAGTAGCGCTGCCAGTAGCGCAGCAGGCTCAGCTCGCGCTTGCGCCGGCGGACGTTGCGCACCTCGGGATCGGTGCGCAGCAGGCCGTCGAGCGCGATAAGCATGTCCGGGTTCTGCCAGGTGACCGCCTCGCGCAGCAGCGGGTCGGCGGCGATCTCGTTGACCACGGCGCTGGATCCGGCGAACGCCTCGCGCAGCGTCTTGTTGAGCAGTTCCGGGCTGCCCGTGCCGGCCAGCACCGCGTCGGCGACCGCGGCCGCCTCCGGCGCGGCGAACCGGTCGAGCCCGTCCGCCGGGAACCCGGCGGTGCGCAGCACCACGTCCCGCCAGACCGACCAGCCGGTCTCCCCCAGTGGCAGCAGGTGGCTCATCGGTTCTCCGTCCCCTGGGTGTCCACGATGTGCAGCCGCAGCTCGCTGAAGTAGCGACGGCCGGCGCCGTCGGGCACCCACGCCTGGTCGGTGGTGGGCAGCATCTCGCTGACCGTGAGCGAGACGCCGTCGCCGCCGTCGACCCGGGCGGCCCGGACCATGGCGCAGAACATGTTGGCGAAGGCCGGGCTGGCCAGGTCCACGAAGCAGGGCTTGGTCTCGGTGCCGAGCTTGACGTAGACCTGCTCGGGCAGGCCGAGCCGGCGCCGCCAGTCCCGGACGGCCAGGAAGCGCTGCCGCTCACCGGTGGCCAGGGCCAGGCCGCTCTCCCCCACCGTGGTCCGCCAGGTCTGCCGGGCCACCACCAGCCGGTCCAGCGTGATCCGGGGGGTGTACGGCGCGGCGGCCACCAGCTTGAAGCCGTCGACCGCGTGCGCGCTGAACAGCTCCGCGAAGACCTCGGTGAGCGGCCAGCGTTGCCCGTCGGAGGCGGTGGCGACGAGCCGGCCGTCGACGTCGGTGACGGTGAGGTCCACGGTGGGCAGCACCCGGGCCGGCTCCGCGCCCGGCGCGTCCTGGAAGGCCAGGTGCCGGTCCGTGGGCCCGGTCAGCGACTCCGAGGTACGGCTGGTCCGGCGGGGCCACTCGCTCGGGAAGAGCAGCCGGATCCGCCGCTCGCCCATGTCCGCGGCCAGCGCGGCGCGCAGCCGCTCCACCTCCGGGTGCGACGGGGTGAAGACCGCGCAGTCGAACGAGGACCAGGCGGCGTGCAGCTCGCCGAGCACCACGGTGTACTCGCCCCGGGCCAGCGCCGCCGCGTCGGTGGCGCAGATCTGCAGGTCGGGGCTGTGCATGACGGCGTTGGACCAGGTCGGCCGGGTGCCGGGGAACACCGCGTCGACCCGGTCGGCCAGGTCGGCCACCCGTAGCCGCACGTCGGTGGCGCCGGGCGGCAGCGCGTCCAGCCCGAACAGCCCGGCCCAGCGGGCGGCGAAGTCGGCGGCGACCGCGTCGACCGGCCGCTCGCCCCCGCCCCAGAACAGGCCCTGGGCCAGGAACCACAGGTCCGCCAGGGCCACCGGACCGCCGCCGGCCTCGGCGCGCAGCTCCTCGTGGAGCCCCCGCAACACCTCGTCGTACGCCTCGGCGAGGGCGTTCGCCATCCACCGGGCGGCGCGCAGCAGCACGTCCAGCGGGGCGGCGAGCTCGGCCAGCAGCGGCGCGCCGAAGACCACGTCCAGGTCGCGGGCGCTGTCCTCGTAGCAGATGGTCCGGCCGGCGTACATCTGGCCGGCGCGGCGGACGGCCGGGACGCCGGTCAGCTCGGTGAAGGTGGCGTCGAGGGCGTCCAGGGCGGCCCTCAGCCGATCCGGGTCGCCGGCCGCCCCGGCCACCGCGTCGCGGGCGGTGCAGAGTTGGTCGAACCCGGCCCGGGCGGTGGTGCGGGCGGCCTCGTCGCCGATGGCCGCGATCCGCTCCCGCAGCACCCGCTCGGCGTCCGGGCTGACCGGCAGGGCCGCGTCCCAGCTGACCAGCTCCCGCTCCACCAGCCGGTCGAGCAGCGCGTACCCGTCCTCGGGGCGGCGCAGCCCGATGGCCGGATCGGCCACCAGGTCGGCGGCGCAGCGGTGGCCGTCGGCGGCGGCGAGCAGCGCCGCCTCCACCGGGGTGAGCACCACCGGCGGCCGGCCGGGGCGCAGCACGGTCCGGTCGCGGACCGCGAGGTGCGGGCGCAGCACCGGCGGCCACCACCGGCGGACGGCCAGGTCGGCGCCGATCCGCTCGGCGTACGCGGCCAGCGCCCAGGACTCGAACCAGACCCAGCGCCGGCGGGTGAGCCCGGCGCCGGGGCGGATCCGGGCCGTCTCCGGCTGGTCGGGGTCGACGGTCACCCAGCAGCTCGGGCCGAAGAAGCCGACCGTCTCGTTCTTGCCGCCGTAGCGCTGCCAGTACTTGAGCAGCGCCCGCTCCCGGTCCCGGCGCCGCACGTTGCGGGGCGCGTCCGCGCCGCCCCGGGCCAGCCCGTCCAACGCCACCAGGGCGCCCCGGTTCTGCCAGGTGACCGCCTCGCGCAGCAGCGGGTCGGCGGCCAGCTCGCTGAGCCGCTGGGCGGCGGCGCGGGCGGCCTCGTCGAACTCCTTGTCGAACCGGTCCTCGCCGGTGCCGGCGGCGAGCAGCTCGTCGGCGGCCGCGGCGGCCCGGGGCGCGGTGAACAGGTCCAGGCCGTCGGCCGGGAAGCCGGTGGTCCGCAGGATGGCGTCGCGCCACACCGACCAGGCGGTGTCGCCGAGCGGCACCCGGTGCGCGCTGCCGGCGGTCCCGCGGCCGGCGGCGCGCACCGGGGCCGTGCCCGTGGCCGGCACGTCGGCGCGGGTGGTCCCGGCGCCGACCGCCCCGGTCAGGTCGGCGCGGATCAGCGCGAGCAGGTCGGTGAGCCGGTCGTGCAGGAAGAAGTGGCCGCCGGCCAGCTCGTGCAGGGTGAACCCGGCGGCGGTGTGCTCGGCCCAGGCGGCGTTCTGCTCGTGGGTGACGGCCCGGTCGTCCCGGCCGCTGAACGCGACGATCGGCACCGGCAGCGGCTCGCCGGGCACGTACCGGTAGTCGTCCACCCGGCCGAAGTCGGCCCGCAGCAGCGGCAGCAGCAGCTCCACCAGCTCCGGGTGGTCGAACAGCTCGGCGGGGAGGCCGCCGCCGTCGTTCAGCCGGCGCAGCAGCTCCTCGTCGTCGGCGCGGGACAGCCCGTCGAAGACGCCGGGCGCGGTGACGTGCGGGGCGCGGGCGCCGCCGACGTAGAGCCGCAGCGGCAGCGGCCGGCCGGTCCGGCGCAGCTCGCGGACCACCTCGAAGCCGAGCCGGCCGCCCATCGAGTGGCCGTAGAGGGCGTACGGTCGGTCGGCCCGGGCGGCGACGGCGTCGGCCACCTCGGCGACGTCGAAGCGCGGATCCTCGTTGATCCGGTTCTCCCGGCCGGGCAGCTGCACCGGCAGCACCTCGACGTCCGGACCGATCCCCTCCTGCCAGCGCCGGAACGCGCTCGCGCCGGCACCGGCGTAGGGCAGGCAGAACAACCGCACCGGCGCCTGGGGTCGGCTTCCGGCGGAGACGAACCAGTTCACCGCGGACCTTTCTGGACGGGGTCGATCCAGTACCGCCGGCGCTGGAACGGGTAGGTGGGCAGGCCGGTGCGCCGGACCGTGCCCTCGGGGTGCAGGACGTCCCAGTCGACGTCCCGCCCGGCGACCCAGTCGGCCGCCAGTTCGCGCAGCGGGCCATCCGCACCCGCGATCCGGGCGTCGGTGTGGAGCAGCGCGTCCAGTCCGGCGAGTGCGCTGGGCAGGTCGGCGGCGACCACCGCGGCCCGGTGGGCGAAGGCCCGCCGGCCCAGCGCCAGGGTGGCGGCCACCTCGGGCAGGGCCGGGGCGTCGCCGCCCAGGTGGGCCCGCAGCCGGGCCAGCGCGGCCCGCAACGCCGCCGGGGTGCGCGCGGAGACCGGCAGCGGCCACGACCCGTCGCCGGCCGGGTCGGCCGGGTCGGCCGGCGGCGGCTGCTCCACCACGACGTGCGCGTTGGTGCCGCCGAGCCCGAAGGCGCTGACGCCGGCCACCCGGCGCGGCCCCTCGGGCCAGTCCCGCGCCTTGGTGGGCACGTAGAACGGGCCGGCGGCCAGGTCGATCTCCGGGTGCGGGCGGGTGAAGTGCAGGTTCGGCGGGATCACCCCGTGCCGCACGGCGAGCACCGCCTTGATCAGCCCGGCGATCCCGGCGGCGGCGTCGAGGTGGCCGATGTTGGTCTTCACCGAGCCGAGCGCGCAGCTCTCGGCGGGGGCGGCGCCGGCGTACACCTCGTGCAGCGCGGCGACCTCGATGGCGTCGCCCAGCGGCGTGCCGCTGCCGTGCCCCTCGACGAGGCCGACCTCGCCGGGCGCGACCTCCGCGGTGGCCAGCGCGTTGGCCACCGCGGCGGCCTGCCCGGCCGGGCCGGGCACGGCGAAACCGGCGCGTTCGGCGCCGTCGTTGGTGACCGCCCAGCCGGGCAGGATCGCGTAGATCCGGTCGCCGTCGGCCTGCGCGTCGGCGAGCCGGCGCAGCGCGACCACCCCGACGCCGGAGCCGAAGCCGGAGCCGTTGGCGCCCTCGTCGAAGGCGCGGCACCGGCCGTCCGGGGAGGCCAGCCCGCCCGGGGTGTGCCGGTGGCGGGGCCAGGTGACGGTCACCCCGCCGGCCAGGGCGAGGTCGCACTGGTAGTCGGCGAGGCTCTGCGCCGCGAGGCAGACCGCGACCAGCGAGCTGGAGCAGGCGCTCTGCACGGCCAGTGCGGGCCCGGTCAGCCCGAGCCGGTAGGCGACCTGCCCGGGCAGGTGGTCGGGGAACTGCCGGCCGATCAGCCGGGCCTCCCAGTCGTCCGGGTCGACGTCGCCGACGACGGCCGGGTTGTCCATGAGGTGGAACAGGAAGTAGCGGTTGGCGGACGTGGCCGAGTAGACCCCGACCAGGCCCGGGAAGCGCTCCGGGTCGTGCCCGGCGTCCTCCAGGGCCTCCCAGGCGGCCTCCAGGAAGAGCCGGTGCTGCGGGTCGGTCCGGGCGGCCTCGTCGGCGGCGAAGGAGAAGAACCCGGCGTCGAAGTCGGCGACCCCGTCGAGCCGGCCGACGGCCCGCACGTGCCGGGGGTCCGCGCGCAGCCCCGGCCCGACGCCGAGGGCGGCCAGCTCCTCGTCGGTGTGCTCGTGGATCGAGTCCACCCCGGTGCACAGGTTCCACCAGAAGGTGGCCACGTCCGGCGCGCCGGGGAAGCGGCCGGCGAGGCCGACCACGGCGATCTCGTCGCCGGTGTACTCGCGGGCCGCCGCGGCGGGCGCGGCCGGCGCGGGCAGCACCGGGGCGCGGACCGCCTCGGGCGGGGCGTCGAGCAGCGCCGCCTGCGCGGCCACCGTGGGGTGGTCGAAGAGGCGCAGCAGCGGAAGGCGTACGCCGAACCGCTCGGCGAGCCGCTGCTGCACCTGACCCAGCAGCAGGGACTGCCCGCCGACGTCGAAGAAGCTGGCGGTGCGGCCGACCGCCGGGCGGCCGAGCACGGCGCACCAGATGTCGTGCACGGCCCGCTCGGTGTCGGTGGCGGGAGCCTCCCCGGCCGGCACCTCGACCGCGGGGTCGGGCAGCGCCCGCTCGTCGACCTTGCCGGTGACGGTGAGCGGGAACTCGTCGAGCAGCACCACGGCGCGGGGCAGCGCGTACCCGGGCAGCGCGGCGGCCAGCGCGGCGCGCAGCGCGGCCGGGTCGGGACGGGCGCCGGCCGGGCGGGCGTACGCCAGCAGCTCGCCGGCGCGGGCGATGGCGCGTGCCGCGGCCACACCGGGCTGGGCGGCGAGCACGGCCTCGATCTCGGTCAGCTCGACCCGGTGCCCCCGCACCTTGACCTGCCGGTCGAGCCGGCCGAGGCAGACCAGCTCGCCGCCCGGCAGGCGCCGGCCGAGGTCGCCGGTGCGGTAGGACCGCACCCCGTCGGCGTCCACGGTGAACCGGTCGCTGTCCTGGTTGAGGTAGCCGGGGGCGAGGTGCCGGCTGCGGACCACCAGCTCGCCGGTGTCCGGGGCGAGGTCCACCTGGTAGCCGGGGAACGCGGTGCCGATCGGCAGCGGGCCGGTGGCGGCCGGGTCCACGTCGGCCATCGGCAGGGCGTGCCGGGCCACGAAGGTCATCTCGGTGGCGCCGTAGCCGTTGACCAGCCGGCAGTCGGGGGCGAACCGGTCCCGGCCGCGGGCCGCGTCGGCGTACGTGGCCTGCTCGCCGCCGAGCAGCACCACCCGGACGGCGTCGAGGCGCCGGCCGTCGAGGGTGTCCAGCAGGTGGCGGTAGACGGTGGGCGTGCAGTGCAGCACCGTGGCCCGGTGCCGGTCGAGCTGCTCGACGGCGTGGGCGAGCCCCTGCCGGCGCAGGTCGACCGGGACCACCGCGGCGCCGGTGAGCAGCGCGGGATAGAGGTCGGGGATGGCGGCGTCGAAGCTGAACGAGGCGAGCAGGCTGAGCCGGTCGGTCGGCCCGACGGCGAGCGCGGCGATCTGGTTGTCGACGACGTGCGCCAGGTTGCGGTGGGTCTGCCCGACGGCCTTGGGCACCCCGGTGGAGCCCGAGGTGAACAGCACGTACGCCAGGGCGTCCGGGTCGACCGGGACGGGCCGCAACGGGGCGGGCGGCACGTGGTCCAGCGGCACCACGCTCCGCCCGTCGGCGAGTTCCCGGGCCAGCTCGCGGTGCTCGGCGGCGCAGGCGACGGCGGTGACCCCGGCGGCGGCGAGCATGTGGCGCAGCCGGTCGACCGGGAAGCCCGGGTCCAGCGGCACGTACGCGCACCCGGCGGCCAGGGCGCCGAGCAGCGCCGCGACGGTCGGGGCGCCGTGCGCGGTGAGCAGGGCGATCCGGTCGCCGGGTCGGACGCCGGCGGCGATGAGCGCGGCCGCGTGCCCCCCGGCCGCCCCGGCCAGCTCGGCGTAACCGACCTCGTGGGTCTCACCGAGCAGGGCCGGACGGTCACCGTGACGCGCCGCGACCTCACCGAAACGATTGATGATCATCGGCTGTGCCATGTCAGCGGATCGATGGTTCCCCATGGATGACAGGCGCGCAGCGTTCAGCGAATGTGATCATGATCCCCCCCAGGACTTCACATTGGAGTCAGAATAAAGCTCAATCTCTCGATGGGGAGGGCATTGATGCAGGTCAGGCCGAAGGGATGACGGCAGGTGGAATCTCGGACGGAGGAAATCGTCCGATCATCCCTCTAGCGCGTAGACGATTTACCGCGTAAGCGTCTACTCGCGAGTTATTTTACGGTGAAAATACTTCCGGACCGTGGAATCTTCACCGTCACGGCCCCTTTGCCGCAGCTCAACCCGGGATTTCGGGGAGCTCTCTACACATCGTACGGTGGGCGCGGGATCGGGTCGACCATCGCGTCGAATCCCTTGGGGAGCTGCGCGACGAGATCCTGGAACTCCCCGACCGTGACCGTCTCGCGCAGAGTGCCGAGCACCGCGCGGGCACCCACCTCGGCCACCGCCGGATCCACCCCGGCCCGCTCCGCGACCCGGTACAGGAAGCTGACCGCGCCGCCGGTCGTGCCGCCAGCGCCCGGCGCGGCGAGGTAGCTGGCGACGTCGTCCGGCAACTGCGCGGCCAGGTCGGCCGCCTCGGTGGCGGTGATCCGCTCGGCGAGGGTCTGCAGCACCGCCCGGGAGATCGTGGCGGCCTGCTCGGTGGGCAGCTCGGCACGGCGGGACACCGCCTCGACGAATCGGGGAAACCGCACAGCCGCACTCCTGTCGTCGCCGGCCGCCGCCGGGTGTCCGACCCCGGAGCGTCGCGCGCGGTTACCCGCCTCCGGCGGCGGCAAACGGCGGCAGCGCGCTGACCCGGCCGCCGCCCGGCCGAGCGGAGATCAGCGGAGCGCGCCGAGCGAGCGGAAATGGTCGAAGATGAGCCGGTCCACCGGTGAGACGCGGTCGCGGTCGGCGTAGCCGAGCCAGGCCAGCTCGGCGATCTCGCTGGCCGGCCGCAGCGTGCCCCGGTAGTCGGCGGCGTAACAGGTCATCCGCACCAGCGTGCCCGCCGGGTGACCGTCGGCCTGGGCGGTGAACACGCCCACGGGCACGGCCGACCCGGGCAGCACCGCGACGGCCAGCTCCTCGGCGATCTCCCGGACCAGGGTCGCCAGATCGGTCTCGCCGGGCTCCCGCTTGCCGCCGGGCAGGTACCAGACCGCTCTGCCCCGGGACCGGGTGCTGAGCACCCGCCCGTCCTCGATCCGGATCCAGGCGACCTTGTCGATCTCGGACACGATGCTCCTCGGGCTCGTGGTGACGCCCCACTCTAGGTCCGGCGGCGGCGGTTTGCCGCCACCCGCCGACGGGGCACTCTCCGCCGGACGGCCGTCGGTCGAGAACGGCGGGTCGCGGGGCGAGACGAGGAGCCGGCATGGGATGGCTGCGGAACCTGTTCGGCCCGCCAGCGCCGGGGCAGGACGTCGTCGAGCGGCTGAGCACCCACCACCTCTTCCACACCACGACCGAGACGGTCGGGCTGGACGACCGGGAGACCGTCCGGCGGTGGTTGCGGGACCTCGACCCGGATCTCCGGCAGCAGGTGCACATCCGCCGGCCGTGGGGAGTGATCGCCGCGGTGAGCGACCAGCGCGACCCGGTCGGGGTCGTGATGCAGGAGCCGGACGGGCGGGCGTGGGGCGCCTACGTACCAGGCGCCGACCGCCGGGAGCACCTGACGCCCCAGCAGGTCGAGGACGTGATGCTGGCCGCGCTTACCTCGACCGGACGACCCGACGGGCCGGACTGGCGGCCGATCCTCTGATCCGTCCTCCGGCCTCGGCGGGAACCGGGCGGGTGCCCCGGCTCGGTAGGCTCGCCGCATGGCCCGCACCACCCACCCCGGCGCCTGCCCGCTGGACTGCCCGGACACCTGCGTCTGGCAGCTCACCGTGGAGGACGGCCGGGCCGTCGCGCTGCGCGGCGACCGCGAACACCCGTTCACCCGGGGCGCGCTCTGCGGCAAGGTCAACCGCTACCTCGACGCGGTCAACGGCCCCGACCGCCTGACCACGCCCTACGTACGCACCGGCCCGAAGGGCGTCGGGCGGGTCGCCTACCGGCCGGCGAACTGGGCGGAGGCGGTCGACCGGGTGGCCGCCGGGCTGCGCGCCAGCATCGAGCGGGACGGCCCCGAGGCGGTGCTGCCCTACTACTTCGCCGGCACCATGGGGCACGTGCAGGGCTGGACGATGGGCCAGCGGCTCTTCGCGTATCTGGGCGCGTCCCGGCTGGACACCACCATCTGCACCGGCGCGGCCCGGGCGGCCCTGCGCTCGATCTACGGCGGCTCGGTCGGCTTCGAGCCGGAGTCGATCGTGGCGGCGAAGCTCATCGTGCTCTGGGGCGCCAACCCGCTCGCCACCAACCTGCACCTGTGGCCGTTCGTGCAGCAGGCCCGGGAGCGCGGCGCGTACGTGGTCACCATCGACCCGCTGCGCACCGACACCGCGGCCCGCAGCGACGAGCACGTCGCGCCGCTGCCCGGCACCGACGCGGCCCTGGCCCTCGGCCTGATGCGGCACGTGCGCGACGTTGGGGCGGCCGACGAGGAGTGGCTGGCCGCGCACACCACGGGCTGGCCCGAGCTGGCCGCCCGGCTCGACGAGTGGCCGCTGGAGCGGGCCGCCGCCGAGTGCGGCCTGCCCGTCGAGGTGGTCCGCCGGCTCGGCGACCGGATCGCCGCCACCCGGCCCACCGCCGTCCGGGTCGGCCTGGGCCTGCAACGGCACCGCGGCGCCGGCCAGGCGATCCGGGCGATCTGTGCGCTCCCGCTGGTCACCGGCGACTTCCGCTATCCGGGCGGCGGCGCCCTGGTGTCGACCAGCGGGCACCACCCGATCGAGGAGGACCCGGTGGTGCGGCCGCCCGGCATGCCGGCCCCGCCGGCCCGGTCGGTGAACATGAGCCGGCTGGCGACCGTGCTCACCGGGGAGGCCGACCCGCCGGTGACCTCGCTGGTGGTGTTCAACGCCAACCCGGCGGCCACCGCCCCGGACCAGAACCGGCTCCTCGCCGGCCTGCGCCGGCCCGACCTGTTCACCGTCGTGCTGGAGCAGCGCTGGACCGACACCTGCGACCACGCCGACGTGGTGCTGCCGGCCACCATGCAGCCGGAGCACCTCGACCTGCACTCCTCCTACGGCCACCACTACACGACGCTGAACCTGCCGGTCACCCGGGCGCCCGGGGAGGCGCTGCCGAACACGGAGATCTTCCGGCGGATCGCCGCCGCGCTCGGCATCGACCACCCCCGGTTCGCCGACACCGACGAGGATCTGGCCCGGCAGCTGCTGGCCGGCACGCCGGTCAGCTTCGAGGAGCTGCGCGAGCGCACGTACGCCCGGACCACCGGGGTGCCGGTCGGCGCCGCCCCGTTCGCCGCGGGCGGGTTCCGCACCCCGGACGGCCGGGCCCGGCTGCACGACCCGGCGCTGGCCCGGCTCGGGGTGGACCCGCTGCCCGGCCACACCCCGCCGGTGGAGGCGGCCGACGCCGAGCTGGCCCGCCGGTTCCCGCTGGTGCTGCTCGCCCCGGCCGGCCGGTTCCTCATGAACTCCACCTTCGCCTCGCTGCCCTGGCACACCCGGCGCACCGGGCCGCCCCGGGTGCACCTGCACCCGGACGACGCGGCGGCACGCGGCCTCGCCGACGGCGACGCGGTACGCGTGCGCAACGACCGGGGCGCGTTCCTTGCGGCGGTGGCGGTGGACGAGGCGACCCGGCCGGGGCTGGCCTTCACCTACAAGGCCTACTGGGCGCGGTTGAGCCCGGGCCGGGCCACCGTCAACGCGGTCACCGCGGTGCGCGACACCGACCTGGGCGAGGCACCGACGTTCCACGACTGCCGGGTCGAGGTCGAGCCGGTGCCGGCCGAGCTGCTGACGCCCGAGCCACCCGCGGACGCGGCGACCGTGCCGGCTCCGGCCGCACCCGCCGACCCGGCGACGGTGCCGGCGGGCTGACTCGGCACCTCCGGCGGCTCACTCCTCGGCGAGGGCGTCCAGCACCAGGGCGGCGGTCCAGCTGAACGCCGGTGAGCCGAGCCCGGCCCCGGTGTCCGGGTGGAAGTACTCGTGGCAGCCGGCCGTGTCCACCAGGTCCAGCATGGACCGGCGCAGCCCGGCGGCCAGGTCGGCGCGGCGGTGGCTGCGCAGCCCCCGCCACAGCAGCCAGCCGGTGTTCAGCCAGCTCGGGCCGCGCCAGTAGCGCAACGGCTCGAAGTCCGGCGCGGTGCGGTCGTGGGTGGGCAGCGGGCGGTCCATCCGGGCGGCCAGGCCGAACCGGGGCGAGCACGCCTCGGCCAGCACCGCCCGCACCTGCTCCGGCGGCAGGTCGGGCAGGATCAGCGGCATCAGCCCGAGCACCGTACGGGCCGGGACGAGCCGGTCGGCCCGGACGTCACGCGGGCGGAAGGTCCCGCTGACCGGGTCGAAGAGCCGCTCGACCAGGGCCTGCGTGATCCGGGCCGCGCGGTCCCGGTGCGGCCCCGGGTCGGCGCCGACCACGGCGGCGATCCGGGCGAGGGCCTGCTCGGAGACCCCGAGCGCCGCGTTGACCAGCGGGCACTCCACCAGGAACGGGTGCCGGTCACGCAACCTCTCGTCCCGGTAGCGGTCCGCCCGGTAGGCGGCCACGAGCGCGACGTAGCGCGCGTAGTCCAGGTCGGTGGGGCGGTGCGCCGCGGCGGCGTGCGCGGTGTCGTGCCGGCGGTACGCGCGCATCACCGCCTCGTCGGCCGGCACCGCGGCCAGCGGGGCGTCCCAGGCGGGGCTGTTGTCCAGGCCGGACTCCCACGGGTGCACGATGGCGGCCAGCCCGCCCCCGCCGACGTCCCGCCGGCCGGTCAGGTAGCGCTGCTGGGCGACCAGCCGCGGATAGAGCCAGCGCAGCGCCGCCACCGACGGCTCGGAGGGGGCGCGGCGGTGCACCAGCCAGGCGGCCGGGGCGTGCACCGGCGGCTGGATGATGCCCGAGGTGGCCGCCGCCGGAGCGCCCTCGGCCCGGGCCGAGTCCCAGAACTCGGGCCCGGGGAAGTACGCGCCGACCCGCAGCGCGGGGTTGAACACGATGTGCGGCACCCGCCCGTCGGCCCACTGCGCGGCGAACAGGGTGCGCAGCTCCCGCCAGGCCCGGTCGGGGCGGGCGTGCACCAGCCCTATCGCGATGAACGCGGAGTCCCAGCTCCACTGGTGCGGGTAGAGGGTGCGGGACGGGACGGTGTGGTCGTGCTCCCAGTTGGCGTCCAGCGTGGTCAGCGCCAGCCGGCGCAGCCGGGCGGCCCGCTCGGCGTCGGCGCGGCCGGCCCGGACACCGGCCGCGCCGCCGGGGATGCTCACGCCGCCGCCCACCGCGGCCGGGCCTGGGCGAGGACGGTGGCGGCCTGGCGCAGGGCGACGACCGGCTCGCCGCGCAGCCGGCACTCCAGCGCCAGCCAGCCCGGGTAGCCGATCTCCTCCAGAGTGGCCAGCAGCGCCGGCCAGTCGAGGTGCCCGGCCCCCGGCTGGTACCGGTTGGAGTCGCTGACCTGCACGTGCCCCAGGTACGGCGCGGCCGCGCGGAGCGCGGCGTGGACGTCGTCCTCCTCGATGTTCATGTGGTAGGTGTCGGCGACCACCCGGACCGAGGGCAGGCCGACGGCGCGGCACAGGGCGACCGCCTCGTCGAGCCGGTTGACCATGTGGTCCTCGTACCGGTTCAGGGGTTCCAGGAAGAGGGTGACCCCCTCGGCGCGGGCGTGCTCGCCCAGCTCGCCCAGGGCGTCGACCAGCACCTGCCGGTCACCCTCGGGCGGGCGGGGCGGCTCGAACGGCGGCAGCCGGCGGGAGAACATCCCCCAGGCGGCCGGGGTCATGGCGCCGATCCCGCCCAGCTCGGCGATCACCGAGAGCTGGGAGCGCAGGTTGCGCACCGCGTCCCGGGACCGCTCGGGGTCGAAGTCGCCGATGAAGTGGTCCATCTCGACGCAGACGGTCGGCATGACCACGCCCTCGGCGCGGGCCCGGCGCAGCTCCGGCAGCCGCCGGGCGAGGGCCAGGTCGCCCCGGCCGCGCAGCTCGATGCCCTGGAAGCCGAGCGAGACGGCGAGGGCGTACTTCTCGGACAGGCCGGCGCCGGGGAGCAACTGCTCCTGGCAGGCGATTGGGATGGTCATCGTCAGAACCTCAGCACGACTTGGAGGACGTCACCGTCACCGCGGTCGAGCAACGCCAGCGCGTCGGCCACCGCGCCCGCGTCGACGACGTGGCTCACCAGCGGCAGCGGGTCGACGCTGCCCTCGGCCACCAGCTCCATGAAGGTGTGGGCGATCCGGGTCCCGGTCCACCGGCCGGCCGTGCCGGGTGCCGGGGCGGCCCCGGAGATCTGCGCCGCCACCAGCTGGATCCGGTTGTGGTGGAACTCCTCGCCGAGTCCCAGCCCGTGGGCGTACCCCTGGTAGAAGCCGGCGGCCACGACGCGGCCGGCGTGGGCGGTGGCGCGGATCGCCTCGTGCAGCGCCGGGTACGACCCGGACAGCTCCAGGCAGACGTCCGCGCCGCGGCCGCCGGTGGCCGCGTGCAGCGCGGCGGCGGCGGAGTCGACGGCGGCGTCGACCACCCGGCGCGCGCCCAGCCGGGTGGCGTGTGCGAGCCGGTCCGGCACCCGGTCGACGGCCACCACCCGGGCTCCGGAGAGGACGGCCAGGCGGGTGCCGAGCAGCCCGATGACCCCCTGGCCGAAGACACCGACCCAGTCGCCGAGGTGCAGGTCGCCGGCGAGCACGGCGGTCAGCGCGATGGCGCCGGGGCGGGCGAAGACGGCGGCCAGGGGGGCGAGCCCGGGGGCGAGCGGGGTGACCGCGCCGGCCGGCAGCACGGCCTCCGCGCGGTGCCCCCAGATGCCCCAGACCACCTGGCCGGGGAGGCGGTCGGCGACGTCGGGTGCGACCTCGACGACCTCGCCGACCTCCTCGTAGCCGAAGCCCACCACCGGGTACGCGGGCGCGGCCTGCCGGGGCACGAACATCCGGGTGGCGTCGTCCCAGTCCTTGCTGAGTCGGGGGTTGCTGCCCCGGTAGAGGGTCAGCTCGGTGCCGGCGGAGATGCCGGAGTAGCAGGTGCGGACACGGACCTGGCCCGGGCCGAGCGGGTCCGGGGGGCAGGGCTCCAGGCTCACGCGCCGGGGCCCGGCCAGAGAGACAACCCAATTGCCCATGGCGTCGCTCCGAGGAAAGTGCCGGGCCCAATTCTAAACCGAAATATTGGTAAATGTCTTGTAAACGATCAATCGAGGGCGTTAAATCCCTGATGTACCCTTCGAGAGGAGTGCCACCGATGCCATCACCCTCGATGCGGATCCTCGTCTCCACCCTGATCATGGCACTTGCCGGGACAACCCTGGTGGCCTGCGGTGACGACGAGCCGAAATCCGACAGTTCCCAGATAACCGTGTGGAGCCTGGAAGACGTGGCGGACCGGGTGAACGCCACCAAGGCGATCATCGCCGACTACACCGCCAAGACGGGCGTCAAGGTCAACCTGGTCACCGTCAACGAGGACCAGTTCCCCTCCCTCATCGCCTCCAGCGCCGCCGCCGGCGACCTGCCCGACGTGGTCGGCTCGGTCTCCCTGGCCGGCGTGCGCACCCTGGCCGGCAACGACCTGCTGGAGCCGGACGCCAACAAGCGGATCGTCGAGAAGCTCGGCCGGGACACCTTCTCCCCCCGCGCCCTCGAACTGACCGGCGAGGACGGTCGGCAGCTCGCCGTCCCCAGCGACGGGTGGGGCCAGCTGCTGGTCTACCGCAAGGATCTGTTCACCGCCGCCGGCCTGCCCGCCCCCGACACGTACGAGAAGATCGCCGCCGCGGCGGCGAAGCTGAACACCGGCGGCGTCGCCGGCATCACCGCGGCGACCGCGCCCGGCGACGTCTTCACCCAGCAGACCTTCGAACACCTCGCGCTGGCCAACAACTGCCAGCTCACCGACGACGCCGGCAAGGTCGCGCTCGACTCACCCGAGTGCGTCGAGGCGTTCCGCTTCTACGGCGACCTGATGCGGAACAACTCGGTCAAGGGCGCGCAGGACGTGGACACCACCCGGGCCACCTACTTCGCCGGCAAGGCGGCCATGCTGATCTGGTCGCCGTTCATCCTCGACGAGTTGGCCGGGCTGCGCAACGACGCCAAGCCGACCTGCCCGCAGTGCCAGTCCGACCCGGCCTGGCTGGCGAAGAACAGCGGCTTCGTCACCGCCATCAAGGGCCCGAACGGCGCCGAGCCGGCCCAGTACGGCGAGATCAGCTCCTGGGCGGTGCTCGACGGAGCGAGCGACTCGGCGTCGTCCTTCGTGGAGTACATGCTCTCCGACGGCTACCCGCGCTGGTTCGGCATGTCCCCCGAGGGGCGCTTCCCGGTGCGTACCGGCACCGGGGAGGACAAGCAGAAGTTCCTCACCGCCTGGAACACCAGCCAGGCCGGGGTGGACCGCAAGCAGCCGCTGTCGGCGGTCTACGGCGAGGACGTGCTCGCCACCCTGCGCAAGAGCCCGGACACCTTCCAGCGCTGGGGGCTGACCCAGGGCCAGGGGAAGCTGGTCGGCGCGATCCTCGGCGAGCTGCCGGTGCCCAAGGCGCTCGCCGACGTGATCGGCGGGAAGTCCGACGCCCGGGCCGCCGCCGAGCGGGCGAAGAAGGACGTCGACGCGATCGCCAAGGGCGTGAATTGACCACCACCGCGCCGGCCCGGCGGACGACGCCCGCTCACCCTGCGCCGCCGCGAGTCCCGCGCCGGGCTCGCGCTGGTCACCCCGACCCTGCTCGTCGTGGTCGCGGTGATCGGCATCCCCATCGTCTGGACCGTGGTGCTGGCCTTCCAGCGGGTACGCCTGGCGACCCTGCGCCGGACCGGTCTCTTCGGCGAGCTGACCCTGGACAACGTCGACCGGGTGCTGCACACCCCCGGCTTCGCCGACACGCTCTGGACCACCGTCGTCTACAGCGCCGGTGGGACCGTCGGATCCATCCTGGTCGGCCTGGTGGCGGCGCTGGTGGTCCGCCGGCCGTTCCGGGGCCGCACCGTCGTCCGCGCCTCCATGCTGCTGCCGTACGTGGCGCCGGTGGTCGCCATGACGTTCGTCTGGCAGGTGATGCTCGACCCGCAGATCGGCTTCGTCAACGACTGGGGCCGGCGGTTCCTCGGCTGGGACGCGCCGATCCCGTTCCTGTCCCAGGACTCCACCGCGCTCTGGACGGTCATCGCGTTCGAGGCGTGGCGCTACTTCCCGTTCGCCTTCCTGTTCCTGCTGGCCCGGCTCCAGGCCGTGCCCGGCGAGCTGGAGGAGGCCGCCCGGGTCGACGGCGCCACCCCGACCCAGCGCTTCCGGCACATCCTGCTGCCCCAGCTCATGCCGGTGATCGCCCTGATCGGCGTGCTCCGGTTCATCATGACCTTCAACAAGTTCGACGACGTCTACCTGCTCACCGGCGGCTCGGCCGGCACCGAGGTGGTCAGCGTCCGGGTCTACCAGTTCCTCACGGCGCGGACCGACATCGGCGCGGCGGCCGCACAGGCGGTCGTGCTGGCCGTGGTGCTGATCGTCTTCGTCGCGATCTACCTGCGCTTCTTCAGCGGCCGACGGGAGGAGGCGTGATGGACCGGGACCGGATCGAGACGGTGAGCCTGCGCTGGCTGCGCCGGCTGGTGATCGCCGGCTTCCTGGTGGTCACCCTGCTGCCGTTCTGGTACATGCTGGTGCTCTCGGTACGCCCCATCGAGCGGCTGCTGCTCGACCCCGGCTCGCTGCTCGTGCCGTTCGGCGAGCTGACCTTCGCCACCTACGCCGAGGTGCTCAAGTCCGTCGAGGACGGCGGGCAGGGCTTCCTCGCCTTCATCCGCAACAGCGGCATCGTGGCGCTGGCCGCCACGGCGCTCACCCTGGTGATCGCCATCCCCGGCGCGTACGCGGTGTCCCGGCTGCGGTTCTTCGGCCGGCGGCAGGTCAGCGCGCTGTTCCTGGCGGTCTACCTGTTCCCGTCGATCGTCATCGCGATCCCGCTCTTCGTGGTCTTCACCCGGGCCGGGCTGCGCGGGTCGCTGGTCGGGCTGGTGCTGGTCTACATCTCGCAGACCCTGCCGGTCTCGGTCTACATGCTGAAGAACTACTTCGAGACCATCCCGGTCAGCCTGGAGGAGTCCGCGGCGATCGACGGCGCCGGCCGGCTCGGCATCATCCGCCGGGTCAGCCTGCCGCTCGCCGCGCCGTCGGTCATGGCGGTCGCCCTCTACGACTTCATGATCGCCTGGAACGAGTTCCTCTTCGCGCTGCTCTTCCTGGTCGACCGGCCCAACCGGTGGACCGTCTCGCTGGGCCTGTCGCTGCTCTCCGACGGCGTCGAGGTGCCGAAGACGGTGCTCATGGCCGGCTCGGTGATCCTCACCCTGCCGATCGTGGTGCTCTTCTTCGCCAGCGAGCGGCTGCTCACCGAGGGCCTGACGAGCGGCGCGGAGAAGGGCTGATTGACCTTGGCGGACGGCTCCACCAGGATGGCCCGGTGCGGGCGACTCGGGAACGGACGGCCAACGGGCGGCTGGCCCGGCTGATCACCGAGGTGCTCGCGCCGGGCGTCCTGGTGACCGCCCTGCCGCTGGTGGCGGCCGCCCGGGTCAGCAGGTCCCCGCAGCAGTTCCTGCTCTGGGCCGGCACGGCGCTCGTGTTCTGCGCGGTGATCCCGGTCGGCGTGATCCTCCACGGGGTACGCCGCGGCCGGCTCACCGACCGGCACGTCGGCGACCGCACCCAGCGGGCCCGACCGCTGCTGACCGGCCTGGCCTCGGTGGCGGTCGGGACGGCCCTGCTGGCCGCGCTGCGCGCGCCCGCCGAACTCTTCGCCGTGATCGTGGTGATCTTCGTGGTCGGGGCGGCCTGCACCCTGGTGAACCACTGGTGGAAGCTGAGCATCCACGCGGCGGTGGCGGCCGCCACCACGGCCGTGCTGGTGCTGCTGTTCGGCCCGGCGCTGCACGTCGGCTGGCTGCTGGTGGCCGCGGTCGGCTGGTCCCGGGTGGTGCTGCGGGACCACACCTGGCCGCAGGTGGTGGCCGGCGTCGTCACCGGCGCCCCGCTCGCCACCGGCGCCTTCCTCGTCCTCGGCTGAGGTTCCCCGGCCCGGGCCGCGCAAGATCAGCTAACGTGGCGGCATGGGCAAGCCGACCCGTTGGGTGACCGAGACCAGGCCGGGCCACTCGCAGTGGTACGTCGACCGGTTCCGCCGGCTCGCCGCCGAGGGGGCGGACCTGGCCGGCGAGGCCCGGCTGGTGGACACGCTCGTCCCGCCGGGCGCGCGCCTCCTGGACGCCGGCTGCGGCACCGGCCGGGTGGCTGCCGCGCTGGCCGCCCGCGGCCACACCGTGGTGGGCGTTGACGCCGACCCGGTGCTCGTCGACGCCGCCCGCGCCGATCACCCCGGCCCGCGCTTCCTCGTGGCCGACCTGGCCGAGCTGGACCTGGCCGCGCAGGGGGAACCGGAGCCGTTCGACGCGGCCGTGGTGGCCGGCAACGTGATGGTGTTCGTCGCCCCCGGCACCGAGCGCGCGGTGCTGACCCGGATCGCCGCGCACGTCCGGCCGGACGGCCTGGTGGTGGTCGGCTTCGGCACCGACCGCGGCTATCCGGTCACCGAGCTGGACGCCGACGCGGTGGCCGCCGGGCTGCGCCTCGAACACCGCTTCGCCACCTGGGACCTGCGCCCCTGGCACGACGACGCGGAGTTCGCGGTGACCGTGCTCCGCAAGCCGGCCGCCTGATCCCTCCCGGCACCGCGCCGGAGTGCGGGATCAGGCCGGGGCGGCCACCGTGCGGGCGGCGGCCGGGTCGAGCGGGCTGCCGGCCGGCACCAGGCTGACCAGGCCCGCCGGCAGCCGGACCGGGTGCACGCCGGCGTAGCCGAGCATGCCGGGCACCTCGGCGCCGGCCAGCACCCAGCGCCGGCCGAGGTCGGTGACCACGCTGACCGCGCCGCCGGTGGCACCGGGAGCCGCCACCGACTC
>NZ_JBSSLX010000031.1:0-43013 GCF_053890995.1 Micromonospora sp. I033
GCCGGTGGGCCCGTGCGGAAGGTGGTCTCGGGCGCCGACGGCCGGGGGGTCGCCGCTGCCGTCGGTGGCCTTGAGCACCTTGCGGAAGCGCAGCTCGGCGGCCTCACCGACGTTCGTCAGGTCCCGGTTCTGGCCGGGCAGGGAGATGACGATGTTCCGGTTGCCCTCGGTGACCACCTCGGCCTCGGCCACGCCGTAGGCGTTGACCCGGTTCTCGATGATCTGGCGCGCCTCCTCCAGGTTGGCGGAGGTCGGGGGCTTGCCGTCCACGGTGTTGGTGGCCTCGAGCGTCAGCCGGGTGCCGCCGATGAGGTCCAGGCCGAGCCGGGGCTCCAGCCGGTCCTTCCAGCCACCGCTGGCGCCGCCCGAGAAGAACACCAAAAGATAGAGGACGACGAAGATGAACCCGAGGACGGCGAGCTGCCGTCCGGGGCGCATCTGTCCCTGAGGTGGTGCCACGGCTGTCCTGTCTCCCTGTACGGTCGCGCCGCTCCGACAGCGGCGAGATTGTCGGGCCGGGGGTGTCCGCCCGACTGCTCCGGCGGGTCGGCGCCGCCGGATGGCACGCCTCCCCGGCGCACGACGCGGCGGCGTCGCGCGGGGTTCCCCGCGTGCCGGCGTCGGACGCCGACCCAACTATCCACTTGTGTGAGTGAATCCGCTGCCCCGTCCGGGGCCGGTGGTCACTCCTTGACCGGCTCGGCTTCCTCGGTGATCGTCTCGGCCTCCGGGGCCTCGGTCCGCTTGACCACCCGGGCGATCGCCGGACGCGCGTACCGGGTCTGCACGCCCGGGGCGACCTCGATCAGGACGGTCTCGTCCTCGACCCCGGTGACCGTGCCGTAGAGCCCGCCGATGGTGACCACCTCGTCGCCCGGGGCGAGCGCGGACTGCATCTGCTCGGCCTCACGGCGACGCTTCTGCTGGGGGCGGATCATCATGAAGTACATGACGCCGAAGAGCAGAGCGATCATGAGGATCGGCGTCAGGCCGCCGGCCCCTCCGCCACCCGCTGCAAGGTTTTGCACGGTTGTCGACCTTCCCATTGGCCTCTGCTCCCACCCCTGAGGGGGTGCCGGAGCGGAGGCGGATTCTCACGTCCTGTACAGACCGCGGCGAAGTCTAATCCCTCCACCTGAGAACACCGAATGCGGCACAGATCACGTTCGGATCACGCCTGATCGGTCTGCGCCGAGAACAGATCGGGCACCGGAGGGGCATCCACCCCAAATGTACCATTCGGCGGTGTACGCCCCAGATGGTGCCAGGCGGCCGCGGTGGCGACCCGGCCGCGCGGCGTCCGCGCCAGCAGCCCGGCCCGGACCAGGAAGGGCTCACACACCTCCTCGACCGTGTCCGGCTGCTCCCCCACCGCCACGGCGAGGGTGGAGAGCCCGACCGGGCCGCCCCGGAAGGAGTCGACCAGCGCGGTGAGCACCGCCCGGTCCAGCCGGTCCAGGCCGAGCGCGTCGACGTCGTACACGGTCAGGGCGGCCCGGGCGGTTTCCAGGTTGACCACCCCCTCGGCGCGGACCTCGGCGAAGTCGCGGACCCGGCGCAGCAGCCGGTTGGCGATCCGGGGGGT
Organism: Micromonospora sp. I033; assembly: GCF_053890995.1. Taxonomy (NCBI): domain Bacteria; kingdom Bacillati; phylum Actinomycetota; class Actinomycetes; order Micromonosporales; family Micromonosporaceae; genus Micromonospora; species Micromonospora sp. I033. The sequence continues at coordinate 1,586 of NZ_JBSSLX010000031.1, forward strand.
GCCCCGGGACCGGCCGGCGATCTCCGCCGCCCCCTCCTCGGTGATCGGCACGCCGAGGATCCGGGCGGACCGGTGCAGCAGCGCCTCCAGGTCGGCCGGGGCGTAGAAGTCGAGGTGCGCCACGAAGCCGAACCGGTCCCGCATCGGCCCGGTGAGCAGGCCGGAGCGGGTGGTCGCGCCGACCAGGGTGAACGGCTCGACGTCGAGCGGGATGGCGGTCGCCCCCGGCCCCTTGCCGACCACCACGTCGACCCGGAAGTCCTCCATGGCGCTGTAGAGCAGCTCCTCGGCCGGCTTGGCGATCCGGTGGATCTCGTCGATGAAGAGCACGTCGCCCTCGGCGAGGCTGGTCAGGATGGCGGCCAGGTCGCCGGAGCGCTCGATCGCCGGCCCGCTGGTCACCCGGATCCCCGAGCCCAGCTCGGCGGCCACGATGTTGGCCAGGGTGGTCTTACCGAGCCCAGGCGGCCCGGACAACAGGATGTGGTCGGGCGGGGAGCCGCGCCGCATCGCGCCCTTGAGCAGCAGGTCGAGCTGGTCGCGGACCCGGTGCTGGGCGATGAACTCCTCCAGCCGCTTCGGCCGGACGCTGGCCTCCGCGTCCCGTTCCGCGTCGCTGACGTACGCCGAGACCAGGTTCTCGTTGCTCATCGGGTGCGGCCCAGGAGGCGGATGGCCTGCTTGAGCAGGACCGGCACGGGCGGGGTCTCCCCGTCGACGGTCTCCGCCACCGCGGCCACCGCCTGCTCGGCCTGGGCCGCCGTCCAGCCGAGCCCGACCAGGGCCTGGCGGACCTGCTCCGGCCAAGCGCCGGCGGTCACCCCGGCCGCGCCGTCGACGCCGACCGGCACCGGGCCGATCCGGTCGCGCAGTTCGAGGACGAGCCGTTCGGCGCCCTTCTTGCCGATGCCGGGCACCCGGGTCAGCGCGGCGGTGTCGGCGTTGGCGATGGCCTTGCGGACCGCGTCCGGGGTGTGCACGGCGAGCACCGCCTGGGCCAGCCGCGGGCCCACCCCGCTGGCGGTCTGGAGCAGCTCGAAGAGCTGCTTGGCGTCGTCGTCGGCGAAGCCGTAGAGGGTGAGCGAGTCCTCCCGGACCACCAGGCTGGTGGCCAGCCGGGCGGGCTGGCCGACCCGCAGCTCGGCCAGGGTGCCGGGGGCGCACTGCACGGCCAGGCCGACGCCGCCCACCTCCACCACGGCGTGGTCCGGACCGGTCGCGGTCACCGTGCCGCGCACGCTGGCGATCATCGCGTTCCTCCTCGTCGTGCCCGCTCGGCCGCGGCGGCCAGCTTGGACCGGGTGCCGCCGCGCCAGACGTGGCAGATGGCCAGCGCCAGGGCGTCGGCGGCGTCGGCCGGGCGGGGCGGCTCGGGCAGCCGCAGCAGCCGGGTGACCATGGCGGTCATCTGCGCCTTGTCGGCCTGACCGGAACCGGTCACCGCCGCCTTCACCTCGCTCGGGGTGTAGGTCTGCACCGGCAGCCCGGCCCGCGCCCCGGCGAGCACCGCGATCCCGCTGGCCTGGGCGGTGCCCATCACGGTGCGGACGTTGTGCTGGCTGAACACCCGCTCGACGGCCACGGCGTCGGGCCGGTGCTCGGCGACCAGGTCGGTGAGCGAGCGGTCCAGGTGCAGCAGGCGCAGCGGCAGCTCGTCGCCGGGGTCGGTGTAGACCACGTAGTAGGCGACCAGGGTGCAGGGGCGGCCCGGCACGCCCTCGACCACGCCGACCCCGCACCGGGTCAACCCCGGGTCGACGCCCAGCACGCGCACGCCGCCTCCTCCCCCAGCCGCCAGCAGTACGGGTGTTCGACACCCTACTGGTGCGGTCGGACGGCCGCCGGGCGGGACACGCCCGCCGGTCCGGTCACCGCCGCGTCGGGTCGACCTCGACGGCGACGGTGACCCGGTCGCCGTCGTCCTTCCCGGCCCGGATCCGGGCCGGGACGGGCAGCAGCCAGCCGGCCCGCCGGTCCCGCCAGACGCTCGTCGACCAGGTGCGCCCGTCGACGGTGGCGGTCACCGGCACCCGGCCGAACGGGCCGGCCGCGTCGGGCGCGTGCTCCGGCGGGACCGGGGCGAACACCCAGCCGCCGGCGCCCGACCACCGCAGCAGCGTCGCCTCGAAGGACGTCGCCCCGCCCGACTCCCCGCCCGCCATGTGCGCCTCCCGATCCGCCGGACCGACCCGCGCCACCCTCGCACGGCCCCCTGACACCGGACGGCGGCCCGGCCCGCCCGCGGCGGCCCGCGCCACACACTGAAGCGGTCGAGTATGTGTCGCCGCCCCATGTGCCGCCGGCCACACAGCTCGTAACTTCTTGCGCCATGACGGCAGAACCCGTGGCGGTCCCCCACGTCGTGCACGTCGACCTCTCCGGTCGCGCTGCGCTGGTGACCGGTGGTGGCAGCGGCATCGGACGGGCCTGCGCCCTGCGCCTGGCGGCGGCCGGCGCGGCGGTGCTCGTGGTCGACCGCAACGTGGAGGCGGCCAAGGCGGTGGCCGCGGAGGCGGGCGGCCGGGCGGAGGGCGTGGACCTGGCCGACCCGGAGGCGGTGGACCGGCTCGACGTCGACGTGGACATCGTCGTCAACAACGCCGGCCTCCAGCACGTCGCGCCGGTGCAGGACTTCCCCGTCGAGCGCTTCGAGTACATCCAGCGGGTGATGGTGGAGGCGCCGTTCCTGCTGATCCGCCGGGCGCTGCCGCGGATGTACGCGAACGGCTGGGGCCGGATCGTCAACATCTCCTCGGTGCACGGGCTGCGCGCCTCGCCGTTCAAGGCGGCGTACGTCTCGGCGAAGCACGCCCTGGAGGGGCTGTCGAAGGTGGTGGCGCTGGAGGGCGCCGCGCACGGGGTGACCGCCAACTGCATCAACCCGGCGTACGTGCGGACCGCACTGGTGGAGAGCCAGATCGCCGACCAGGCCGCCACGCACGGCATCGGCGCGGACGAGGTGGTGGAGAAGATCATGCTGGCCCGGGCGGCGATCAAGCGTCTGATCGAACCGGAGGAGGTGGCGGAGCTGGTGGCCTACCTGTGCTCGCCGCCCGCCGCGTTCATCACCGGCGCGTCGATCGCCCTCGACGGGGGCTGGACGGCCAACTAGTGGCCTCGCGCACAATGTCGGTCATGTCGTCGCCGGTCGAGTTCCTGGAGCTGCTGGCGCGCGAGGCCGCCGCGGTCGAGTTCGAGGGCCCGCTGGTCGCCGCCCGCGCCGCGGGCCTGCCCGCCGAACGCCTCGCCGAGCTGGAGCAGGCGAAGGTGGTGGCGCTGCGGGTCCGCGCGCTGCTGGAGCGGCGGCGCCGCCGGGAGACCGAGCTCTCCGGCCTGTACGACACGGCCAGCGACCTGGCCGGGCTGCGCGACCTGGACGACGTGCTGCGCGCGATCGTGCACCGGGCGCGGATCCTGCTGGGCACCGACGTGGCCTACATGACGCTGAACGACGACGAGCGCGGTGACACCTACATGCGGGTCACCGACGGCTCGATCTCGGCGCGGTTCCAGCGGCTGCGGCTGGAGATGGGCGACGGCCTGGGTGGCCTGGTGGCGCAGACCGGCACGCCGTACGTCACCTCGAACTACCAGGAGGACGACCGCTTCAAGCACACCGGGGAGATCGACGGCGGCGTGGGCGAGGAGGGCCTGGTGGCCATCCTGGGCGTCCCGCTCAGGCTGGGGTCGAGCGTGATCGGCGTGCTGTACGCGGCCAACCGGTCGGCGCGGCCGTTCGCCCGGGAGGAGGTGTCGCTGCTGGTGTCGCTGGCCGCGCACGCCGCGGTGGCGATCGACACGGCCCGGCTGCTGGCCGAGACCCGGTCGGCGCTGGCGGAGCTGTCGGCGGCGAACAGCACGATCCGGGCGCACAGCAGCTCGGTGGAGCGGGCGGCCGCCGCCCACGACCGGATGACCGCGCTGGTGGTGCGCGGCGGTGGGATGGGGGACGTGGCGGCGGCGGTCACCGAGGTGCTCGGCGGGGCGCTGCTGGCGCTGGACGCCGAGGGGCGGCGCCTGGCCCGGGTGGGCGAGATCGAGGAGCCGGACCGGGCGGACATCGTCGAGGCGGTGGCCGCGTCCCGGACCGAGGGGCGCAGCGTCCGCCGGGGTCCGCTCTGGTACGCCGCAGTGGTGGCCGGCGCGGAGAACCTGGGCGCGCTGGTGCTGCGCCCGGACGGCGAGCTGGTCGACGCCGACCAGCGGATCCTGGAGCGGGCCGCGCTGGTCACCGCGCTGCTGCTGCTGTTCCGCCGGACCGTGGCCGAGGCGGAGGGTCGGGTCCGGGGCGAGCTGCTGGACGACCTGATCGCCCGGCCGCTGCGCGACACCGACGCGCTGCGCAGCCGCGCCCGCCGGCTCGGCGTGGACCTGGACGCCCCGCACGTGCTGGTGGCGGTCGGCGACGACGCGATCGCCGCCACCGGCTCGGCCCGGCAGCGGGTGCTCTCGTGGGCCACCACGTACGCCTCGACGCGGGGCGGGCTGGCCGCGGCGCGCGACGGGCGGGTGGTGCTGATGCTGCCCGGTCAGGACGCGGGCGGCGCGGCCCGGGCGGTGGCCCGGGACCTGTCCCGGGTGACCGGCCGGCCGGTGACCGCCGGGGCGAGCGGGCCGTCGACCGGCCCGGTCTCGCTGGCCACGACCTTCGCCGAGGCGGAGCGGTGCCTCACCGCGCTGGGCGCGCTGGGCCGGGCCGGGCAGGGGGCGAGCACCGCCGAGCTGGGCTTCGTGGGGCTGCTGCTGGGCGCGGTCGGGGACTCGGGTGACCGGGACGTGACCCGTTTCCTCACCGCCACGGTGGGGCCGGTGGTCGACTACGACGCCCGGCGGGGCACCGCGCTGGTGAAGACGTTGGAGGCGTACTTCGGGGTGGGCGGCAGCCTGGCCCGGGCGGCGGAGCTGCTGCACGTGCACGTCAACACGGTGACCCAGCGGCTGGAACGGGTCGGGCAGCTGCTCGGCGCGGACTGGCAGAAGCCGGAGCGCGCCCTGGAGGTGCAGCTCGCCCTGCGCCTGCACCGCCTGCGCACCCCGCCGGGCTGAGCCGGCCCGGCGGGTCAGCGGGCGCGGAGGCCTTCGAGGACGCTGTCCACGATCCGCTCGGGGAGGATCCGGTCGTCCAGCTCGGGGTGCCAGCGCAGCACCCGCTGGATCAGCATCGGGCCGGTGAGCAGCGCCATGGCCAGCTCGATGTCGAGGTCGGCGCGGAGCTCGCCGGTGTCCACCCCGCGGCGCAGCACCTCACGCATCAGCTTCCGCCGCGGCTCGATGATGTTCTGGTAGAGCTGGAAGTGGTCCGGGCTGCGGTTCACCTCGGGCACCAGGCAGGGCATGATCCTGGCGGCCCGCGGGTCGACGTTGTGGCCGACCGCGCCGACCAGCAGCACCAGGTCGTCGCGGACGGAGTGCCCGGCGGGCTGCGGCGGCACCCCCTTGAGCCGGCGCAGCGCGTCCATCAGCAACGCGTCCTTGCCGGACCAGCGGCGGTAGATGGTGGCCTTGCCCACCCCGGCGCGGGCGGCGATCGCCTCGATGGAGAGCGCCTCGATGGTGCTGCCCTCGGCGAGCAGGTCGAGGGTGGCCTCCACGATCGCCTCGTCCGCGCGGACGCTCCGCGGTCGCCCGGGCGACCGCGGAGCATCAGCCGTGGAAGTCATGTCAGACATTGTCGCCGACGCTACGCGGTCCCGGCCAACTCCGGCTCGGTGGCCGGCCGGGGATCGGTCTCGATCAGCGGGCGGCCCGGCATCCAGCGCAGCACGATGACCATGCCGAGCAGCGCCACCAGGGCGGAGACCCCGGCGGCCCAGTGCATCGCCGAGACGAACGAGCCGTTCGCCGCGTCGATGAGCCGGGGCGCGCCGGCACCGAGCCGGCCGGCGACGGCGTACGCCCCGGAGATCGACTCCTGGGCCGCGTCGCGGACCGGGGCGGGCAGGCCGGACAGGGCCGGGGCCACGTCGTTGCGGTAGACCGCGGAGAGCACCGAGCCGAGCACCGCCACGCCGAGGGCGCCGGCCACCTGGCGGACGGTGTTGCTGACGGCCGAGCCCACGCCGGCCTTCTCCCGGGGCAGCGCCGACATGATCGACTCGGTGGCCGGCGGCATGATGTTCGCCATCCCGGCGCCCTGCACGAAGCCCAGCGCCGAGAAGATCCAGATCGGGGTGTCGGCGTCGATGAACACGAACGCGCCGAGCGCGGCGGCGGTGAGCAGCAGCCCGACCGCGGCGACCGCCCGGCCCCCGTAGCGGCGGACCATGGCGGCGCTGCGCGGCGCGAAGATCAGCTGGGCGGCCGCGAAGGGCAGGAAGAGCAGGCCGCTCTCCAGCGGGCTGTAGCCGCGGACCAGCTGAAGGTAGAACGCGCCGAAGAACATCACGCCCATCGCGGCGAAGAAGACCAGGCCGACCAGCGCCACCGGGGCGGCGAACCGGGGCACCCGGAACAGCCGGACGTCCAGCGACGGGTGGTCGCTGCGCAGCTCGTGGGAGACGAACCAGCCGAGCACCGCGAGCCCACCGACGATCGCCAGCCAGACGCGGGGCCGGTCGAAGCCGTGCTCGCCGCCGTCGATGATGCCGTAGGTGAGGGCGACCAGCCCGACCACCGAGAGCAGCACGCCGAGCAGGTCCACCCGGCCCGGCCGGGGGTCGCGGGACTCCGGGACGAGGGCGGCGACCAGCACCACGCCGAGCACCACCACGGGCACGTTGATCAGGAAGACCGAGCCCCACCAGTAGTGCTCCAGCAGGGCGCCGCCGAGCACGGGGCCGATGGCCACGGCGAGGCCGACCGCGCCGGCCCAGACGCCGATCGCCTTGGCCCGTTCCCGGGGGTCGAAGACGTTGGAGATGATCGACAGGGTGACCGGCATGATCGCCGCGCCGCCGACGCCCATCAGCGCGCGGGTGGCGATCAGCTGGCCCGGGTCCTGGGCGTACGCGGAGAGCAGCGAGGCCAGCCCGAACAGGGCCAGTCCCACCATCAGGAAGCGCTTGCGGCCGAAGCGGTCGCCGAGGACGCCGAAGGTGAACAGCAGCCCGGCGAAGACCAGCGTGTAGGAGTTGATCGCCCACTCCAGCTCGCCCTGGCTGGCCCCGAGGCCGTGCACCGGGTCGGCGAGGGTGCGGAGGGCGACGTTGAGGATCGTGTTGTCGAGGACGACCACGAGGAGGCTGATCACCAGCACCCCCAGGATCGCCCACCTCCTCGGGTGTCCGGTGTTCTCGTGCGGTTCCACTCGGGTTCTCCCCCCGACTCACCCGCGTCAAATACGATACGGGACAGACTCGTAACGCTGACGAGCGTAGGTGAGAGAGTTTCGATACGGAACCGGTTCGTATCGTTTGTGCGCCAGGTCACCCCTCAGGCCAGGCAGGCGGCGGTCGCCTCGGCGAGCGAGGTCAGCCGGGCGGCGAAGGGCGGGACGGGCTCGATCCAGCCCGGCCCGGCGGCGTACACGCGTACCCCCGGGAAGGCCCGCCGGAAGCGGGCCAGGCGGTACGCGCGGCCGGTCAGCGGGCTCTGCGACCAGACGACCACGACCCGCGGGCGGACCCGCACCACGGCGGCCGCCAGCGCGGTCCAGGGCAGCGCCGGTCCGAGGTGCAGGCAGCCCCGGCCCCGCTCCCGCAGCGACGCGGCGAGCGCGTGCAGCCCGAGGCAGTGCGTCTCCTGCTCGGCGCCGGCGAGCAGCACGCCCCCGGCGGGCAGCGGCCGGCCCGGCTCACGGCCGAAGCCGTCCAGACCGCCCCGGATCCCCTCGGCGAGGGCGTGCTCGACGGCGATCCCGGCCGCGCCGTGGCCGCGCGGCGTGGACAGCAGCGGCAGGCAGACCTGCTCCCAGGCCGCCACCACACCGACCTCGGCGGCCAGGTCCCGCACCAGCGCCGCGACCCGCTGGTCGTCCAGGTCCTCGGCGGCGGCGGAGAGCCGCTTGCGGGCCGGCTCGACGGCCTCGACCGCCATCGGTTGGGTCTGCACCAGACGTACCCCCGGGTAGCACTCCACTACCCGGGGGTTCGTCGGGACGGCGCGGTCCGGATGCGGCGCCGGGGAAGTCAGCCGCGGCGGGCGGCTCCCCGGCGCCGGGCCAGGTGGGCGACGGTGCCCCAGATGCCCCGCCGGAACAGCAGCACGACGAGGACGAAGATGCCGCCGGTGACCAGGCCGATGGCCTCGAAGCCGGAGAACGACAGCCAGTCCTCCAGGCGGACCACCAGGGCCGCCCCGAGCACGCCGCCCCAGAGGGTGCCGATGCCGCCGAGCACCACCACGATGACCGCCTTGCCGGAGGTGGTCCAGTGCAGCACGTCCAGCGAGACGAACCGGTGGCCGACCGCGAAGAGCCCGCCGCCCAGCCCGGCCAGGAAGCCGGAGAGGACGAACGCGGTCAGCTTGTAGCGGTGCACCGGGTAGCCGAGCGCCCGAGCCCGGGCCGGGTTGTCCCGGATGCCGACCAGCACCCGGCCGAACGGCGAGTGCACGATCCGCCAGGCGGCGAACAGGCCGAGCAGCACGATCGGCAGGATCGCGTAGTAGAAGTAGTAGTCGTCGGAGAGATCGGCCCCGAAGAACTCCCGGGGCACGCCCTGCAGGCCGTTCTCGCCCTGGGTGACCGAGCGCCACTCGTTGGCCACGTAGTAGACCATCTGCGCGAAGGCCAGGGTGACCATGGCGAAGTAGATGCCGGTGCGCTTGACCGCGAGATAGCCGATCGGGATCGCGAGCAGCGCCGCGGCCAGGGCGCCGGCCAGCACGGCCGCCGGGAAGGGCAGGCCGGCGTGGATCGCGACCAGCCCGGTCACGTACGCCGAGGTGCCCCAGAACGCCGCGTGTCCGAAGGACATCAGGCCGGTGAAGCCGAGCAGCAGGTCCACCGAGACGGCGAACAGCGCCCAGCAGAGGATGTCCACGGCCACCGCCGGGTAGAGCCCGTTCGGCAGCCAGAGCGCCGCGATCAGGCCGGCGGCGAGCAACGCGTACCGGACCCAGCCGGGCGCCCGGGCGACGGTGAGCAGCCCGGACGGCGGGGCGGGCCGGGCCGACTCCTCGGCGGGGGTGTCGACGGCGCTTGTCATGTCGGTGCCTCCTCACGGCCGAACAGGCCGGCCGGCCGCCAGAGCAGCACCGCGGCCATCACCACGAACACGACGGTCTGCGACACGATCGGGAAGTCCGACAGGTACGCCTCGCCCCAGGCCTGGATCAGGCCGATGCCGAAACCGGCCGCGACCGACCCGAAGATCGAGCCGAGCCCGCCGATCACCACGACCGCGAAGACCACGATGATCAGGTCGGCGCCCATCAGCGGGTTCACCGCCCGCATCGGGGCGGCGAGCACCCCGGCCAGCCCGGCCAGGGCGATGCCGAAGCCGAACACCGGGGTGACCCACTTCCCCACGTCGATGCCGAAGGCCCGGGTCAGCTCGGGGCGCTCGGTGGCGGCCCGGACCACCATGCCGACCCGGGTCCGGCCGAGCACCCACCACACCACGGCGCAGAGCAGCACGGTGAAGCCGAGGATGAAGACCCGGTAGGTGGGGAAGTCGAACAGTCCGAAGTCGACCGAGCCGGTCAGCCCGGCCGGGGTGGCGTACGGGCTGGACTGCACGCCGTACCGGGACTTCACCAGGTCCTGCAGGATCAGCGTGAGGCCGAAGGTGAGCAGGAAGTTGTAGAGCGGGTCGAGCCGGGTCAGCCGGTGGATCACCGCCCGCTCCAGCACCATGCCGAGCAGGCCCAGCGCCAGCGGCATGATCACCAACGCGGCCCAGAACGGCACGCCCGCCTCGGCGAGCAGCACGTACGCCCCGAAGGCGCCGAGCATGTAGAAGGCGCCGTGGGCGAAGTTCACCACCCGGAGCATGCCGAAGATGACCGCGAGCCCGAGGGCGAGCAGGGCGTAGAACGCCCCGCCCACCAGCCCGTTGAACGTGTTCTGCAGGAAACCTGACATCAGCTCGGCGTCACATCTTGCAGTCGGCCGACGGGGCCCGGAACGCCTCGGCCGCCGGGATGGTCTTGAGGATCTTCACGTAGTCCCACGGCTCGCCCACCTCGGCCTGCGGCTTCACCTGGGCCAGGTACGCGTCGTGGACGACCCGGTGGTCCTCCGCGCGGATCTTGCCGTTGCGCAGGAAGAGGTCGTTGACCTCCTTGCCCTCCAGGCCCTTGATCACGGTGTCCGCGTCGTCGGTGCCGGCGGCCTGCACGGCCTCCAGGTACTGCATGGCCGCGGAGTAGTTGGCCGCGTGGGCGAAGGACGGCCGGGTGCCGGTCTCCTTCTGGAACTTGTCGGCCCACTCCCGGTTCTGCTGGTCGAAGTTCCAGTACCAGGCGTCGGTGTAGGTGGTGCCGGCGAGCGCGGCCGGGGTGAGCGAGTGGATGTCGGTGATGAACATGAGGCCCACGGCCAGCCCGACGCCCTTGTCCCGCAGCTTGAACTCGTTGTACTGCTTGACCACGTTGACCAGCTCGGCGCCGGCCTGCATGGTGCCCAGCACCTGCGGCTTCGGGTTCAGCGTCGGGGCCTTGAGCAGGAACGAGGAGTAGTCGCCGCTGGTGTTCGGGAACGGCGCGCCGTCCTTGCCGACCACCTGGCCGCCGGCGGCCGTGATGGCGGCGGAGAAGCTCTTCTCCATGTCCTGCCCGAAGGCGTAGTTCGGGTAGAGGATGTACCAGTTCTTGCCGACCTGCTGGGTGGTCACCGTGCCGGTGCCGTGGGCCAGCATGTAGGTGTCGTACGCGTAGTGGAACGTGTACTTGTTGCAGCTCTTGCCGGTCAGGTCGGTGGTGGCCGCGGTGATGTTGAAGTAGAGCTTCTTCTTCTCCTTGGCCACGTCGGCGACCTTGAGCGCGGCCGACGAGGTCGGCACGTCCAGGATCGCGTCGACGCCCTTGCGGTCGTACATCTCCTGGGCCTTGCTGTTGGCCACGTCCGGCTTGTTCTGGTGGTCGGCGGTCTCCACGCTGATGTTCTTGGTGACGGCCTTGTCGCCGTACTTGGCCTTGAAGTCGGCGATGGCCATCTCCACGGCCTTGACCGAGTTCCGCCCGGACAGCTCCGAGTAGGCCCCGGACTGGTCGTTGAGGACGCCCAGCACGATCTTGTCGCCGGTCAGCTTCTGGTCGCCGCCGGACTGCGGGCCACCGCCGCCGCAGCCGGCGACCAGCACCGCCGCCGCCGAGGCGGCGACCACACCCACGCTCCTGCGCATGTCGAATCCTTCCGTACCGCGCGGTCCGCGCGGGTCAGCCGTCGTTGTCAGATGCCGAGGTACGCCAGCAGCTCGCGCTCCCGCGAGCGCACCTCGGAGTTCTCCATCGCCTCCGCGATCCGTCCCTCGGCCAGCAGGTAGTGCCGGTCGGCGACGCCGGTGGCGAAGTGCAGGTTCTGCTCGACCAGCAGCACGGTCACGCCGTGCTTCTTGGCCTCCCGCAGCAGGTCGCCGACCTGCTGCACGAGCAGTGGGGACAGGCCCTCGGTGGGCTCGTCGCAGAGCAGCAGCCGGGCGCCCATTCGCAGCACCCGGGCCAGGGCGAGCATCTGCTGCTCGCCGCCGGACAGCATGGTGGCCGCCGAGTCCCGCCGGCTGTAGAGGGCGGGAAACGCCTCGTACACGCGCTCCAGCGGCCAGGGATCGGGGCCGACCCGGGGCGGCAGGGTCAGGTTCTCGGTCACGGTCAGGGTCGCGTACGCGCCCCGGTCGTCGGGGACCCAGCCGAGCCCCAGCCGCGCCCGCTTGTACGCCGGCAGCTTCGTGATGTCCCGGTCGTCGAGGCTGACCGTGCCGCGCTGGCCCGGGTGCAGCCCCATGACGGAGCGCAGCAGGGTGGACTTGCCGGCGCCGTTGCGCCCGACCAGGGTGACCACCTCGCCGGCGGCCACCTCCAGGCTCACCTCCCGCAGCACCTGGGCCTCGCCGTACCAGGCGGAGAGGTTCTCAATGCGCAGCATCGGCGGCTCCCAGGTAGGCGGTGATGACCCGCTCGTCGGTGCGGACCTGCTCGTACGGCCCCTCGACCAGGACCTTGCCGGCCTGGAGGACGGTGACCGTGTCGGCGAGCCGGCCCACCACGCTCATGTTGTGTTCGACCATGACCACGGTCCGGCCCTCCCGGACCCGGGCGATCAGGTCGACGGTGCGGTCCACGTCCTCCAGCCCCATCCCGGCGGTGGGCTCGTCGAGCAGCAGCACCTTCGGGTCCAGGGCGAGCGCGATGGCCAGCTCCAGGGCGCGCTTGCGCCCGTAGGCGAGCGCCTCGGCCGGGGCCTCGGCCAGCTCGGCGAGGCCGACCATGGCGAGCAGCTCGTCGGCCCGGTCGCGGTAGCGGCGCATCAGCTTCGCCGAGCGCCAGAACCGCCAGCCCAGCCCGCTGGAGGACTGGAGGGCCAGCTCGACGTGCTCCCGCGCGCCCAGCTGCGGGAAGAGGCTGGTGATCTGGAAGGAGCGGGCCACGCCGAGGCGGGCGACCCGTTCCGGGGGCAGGCCGGTGACGTCCCGGCCGGCCAGCTCGATCCGGCCGGCGCTGGGCGGCAGGAACCCGGTGAGCAGGTTGAACAGGGTGGTCTTGCCCGCGCCGTTCGGCCCCACCAGGGCGTGCACGGTCTCCGGCGCCACGTCGAGGTCGACCCCGTCGACCGCCCGGAAGCCCCGGAAGTCCCGGGTCAGCCCACGGGCCGACAGGATCGCTTGCCCGGCCATCGCCTCACCCTCCGCAGGTCCTCATCCCGCGTCGGCCAGGTCGGTGACCGGGGTCACAGGGCCGACGCGTGCAGGAAACCTACGGCGCGCCGGCAGAGTCGAGCCATGTCGATCCCCCACACATTCGGCCCGGATGGCACGGGCCCGCCCGCCATAGGGGGCGGGCCCGTACACGGGCAACCAGACGGATCGGCGGGCGTCGACATGTGGCGCGGCACCGTCACCGGGCGGTCGCGTACTCCGGCAGGTCGAGCCCGTCGGCCTTGCTGAAGAAGAGCCGGGTGGCCAGCCCGCGCAGCGGGCGGGAGGTCATGGCCCGCATGGACGCGTCGCGCATCCGGATCGCGGTCCGACTGGCCGGCAGGAAGCCGGCGATGCCCCCGCCCGGCAGCTCCTGACCCCGGGTGACGTGCGGCCGCAGCAGCTCCTCGTAGCGGCGGTAGGCCACCGCGTGGTCGCCCCGGGCCGCGGCCAGCTCGCCGGCCAGCAGGTACGCGCCGACCAGGGCGAGACTGGTGCCCTGCCCGGTGAGCGGGGACGGGCACCAGGCGGCGTCGCCGAGCAGCGCCACCCGCCCGGCGCTCCACCGTTCCATCCGCACCTGGCCGTACCGGTCGAAGTAGAAGTCGCCGGCCTCCGGGGCGGCGGCCAGCAGCTCGGCGGCGCGCCAGCCGACGTCGGCGAAGCGCTCCGCGAGCAGCCGCTGCTGGGCGGCCCGGTCCCGCCGGTCCACGCCGAGTTCCGGGGAGCGGAAGCTGAAGAACGCGGCGGTCCGGCCGTCCCGGGTCGGGCGGGTGCCGACCACCCGGCCGCCGGGCGCGTTGTGCAGCAGGAACCAGCCGGTCTCGTCGCGGTAGGGGGTGGCGAAGTAGGCCAGGTACGCGCCGAGCGGCCGGACGTACGCCGACTCGGGGCCGAACGCGAGCGCCCGGGTGCGGGAGTGCGAGCCGTCCGCGCCGACCACCAGGTCGACGGTGCGCGGAGCGGACCGTTCGAAGGTGAGCCGCACCCCGTCCGCGGTCTCGGTCAGCGTCTCGATCGAGTCGTCGAAGACGTACTCCACGTCGTCCCGGGTGGCCTCGTACAGCAGCCGGGCCAGGTCGCCGCGCTCGATCTCGATGTCGGCGACGATGCCCTCCCCGCCGAACGCGTGCACCGGCAGCCGGGCCCGCGTCCCGCCCCGCTCGTCGACGTACGCCATGCCCTGCTCCCGGACGGTCTCGGCCCGGACCCGGGCGGTCAGCCCCATCCGGTCGACCACCTCCCGGGCGGTCCCCCGCACGTCGACCGCCTGCCCGCCGGGGCGCAGCCCGGGGGCGCGTTCCACCACGGTCACGGCGAAGCCGTGCCGGCGCAGCCAGAAGGCGAGGGCGGGGCCGGCCACGCCGGCGCCGGAGATGAGCACGGTCCTGTCGTTCATGATGGTCTCCCGAGTTCGCGCGTACACCGTCCATCCGGTGCTGGAGGGACGCTAAGGTCCGGCGTGCTCCGAGCGCTGCCGGTGACCTAGTACGCTGCCCGTTCCGGAGGGTCCCGCAGAGCGGGTGTACTAGTACGCTGCCGCCATGTCGCCGCGTGGTCAGGGTCAGGAGCCGCCGTACCGGCGGATCGCCGCGGAGATCCGCCGCCGCATCGAGCTGGGCGAGCTGCGGCCGGGCGATCGGGTGCCCTCGGCCCGGCAGCTCACCCGTGAGCACGGGGTGGCCATCGCCACCGCGACCCGGGTGCTCGCCCTGCTCCGCGCCGAGGGCCTGGTGCTGGCCCGTCCCGGCGCCGGCACCGTCGTCGCCGAGCCACGGCGGGAGTCGGGGCGGGCGGAGCCCGAGCTGAGCCGGGAGCGGGTGCTGCGCACCGCGGTGGCGCTTGCCGACGAGGGCGGCCTGGCCGCGGTGTCCATGCGGCAGATCGCCGCCGAGCTGGGCGTGGCCACCATGTCGCTCTACCGGCACGTGCGCGGCCGGGATGAGCTGATCCTGGCGATGGCCGACGCGGTGCTGGCCGACGCCCCGTTGCCGGCCGCCGAGCCGGCCGGCTGGCGCGCCCGGCTGGACCTGCTGGCCCGGGCGCAGTGGGCCGTCTACCGGCGGCACCGCTGGGCGCCGCACGTCATCTCGATCGCCCGGCCCCAGCCGCTGCCGCACGGCATGGCGCACACCGACCGCGCGCTGCGGGCCACCGCCGGGCTGGGCCTGGACCGGCAGGTGCGGTGGCACGTCGCGATCACCCTCATGGCCTACGTGAAGGGCATCGCCACGAACCTGGAGATGGGCGCGCAGGCGGTGCAGGACACCGGCCTCACCCACGACCAGTGGGTGGACCGGCAGCAGGCCACCTTCCAGCAGGTGATGGCCGGCGGCGGGCTGGCCACCATGGACGCCCTGACCGCCGGCGGCGTCGACGTGGACCTGGAGAGCGTCTTCGACTTCGGCCTGCGCCGGCTGCTCGACGGCTTCGCCGCGCTGATCGAGGGCCGGCCCGACCCGGGCGTCAGTCCGGGAAGGTGACCACCCAGCGGGCGCCCTCGCCCCGGGCCAGCCGGTCCAGCGCCGCGGGCGCCTCCGCCAGCGGCACGGTGCCGCTGACCAGCGGCGCCAGGTCCAGGCTGCCGTCGGCGAGCGCCGCGGCCAGCTCCGGCACCTCCCGGTCGGGGTCGGAGGAGCCGTAGACCGAGGACCGCAGCGTACGGGCCGAGTGGAAGATGTCCAGCGCCGACAGGCTGAGCAGGTCGTCCTTGGCGCCCATGCCGACCACGGTGACCGCTCCCCCGCGCCGGGTGCAGCGCCAGGCGGCCCGGATGGTGACGGACCGGCCGACGCACTCGAAGGCGTGGTCGACGCCCCGCCCCTCGGTGCGGGCCCGGACCTCCTTGGCGAGGGTGTCGTCGGAGCGGAGGAAGTCGGTGGCCCCGGCGGCGAGGGCGAGGTCCCGTTTCGCCTCGGCCACGTCGACGGCGAGGATCGGGTCCGCGCCGGCCCGCCGGGCGGCGGTGAGCACGGCGAGGCCCACCCCGCCGAGGCCGATCACCGCGACCGACTCGCCGGCGGCGACCCGGGCGGTGTTGCGGACCGCGCCGGTGCCGGTGAGCACAGCGCAGCCGAGCAGCGCGGCCTGCTCCGGCGGCAGGCCGGCCGGAACCTCGATGGCGGCCCGCTCGGGCACCACCACCTCCTCGGCGAGCGCGCCGAGGCCCAGGGTGACCTGGAGCGGGCCGCCGTCGGCGGTCTGGCCCCGGGCGACCGAGGCCCCGGTGTTGGCGGCGCAGAGCCAGGGCTCGCCGTGCCGGCAGTGCCAGCAGGCGCGGCAGGCGGGGGCCCAGTTGAGCACCACCGGCGTGCCGACGGCGAGCCGGGTGCCGGGGCCGGCCTCGGCCACCACACCGGTCGCCTCGTGCCCCAGCACCAGCGGATACGTGGGCGCCACGGTGCCGTCCACCATGGCCAGGTCGGAGTGGCAGATGCCGGCGGCCCGGATCCGGACCCGCAGCTCACCGGGGCCGGGGTCGGGCAGGCGTACCTCCTCGACGGCCGGGGTGGCGCCCCGGCCGCGGACCACGAGCGCCCTCACCGCTGGATCGCCTTCAGCTCGGTGAACTCCTCGACGCCGTGGTCGCCCAGTTCGCGGCCGAGGCCGGACTGCTTGTAGCCGCCGAACGGGGCGAGCGGGTTGAACGCGCCGCCGTTGACGTCCACCTGGCCGGTGCGCAGCCGCCGGGCCACGGCCAGCGCCGCCTCCTCGTCGGTGGACCAGACCGCGCCGGCCAGCCCGTAGCGGGAGTTGTTGGCGATGGCGACCGCCTCGTCGGTGTCGGCGAACGGGATGACCGCGAGCACCGGGCCGAAGACCTCCTCCTGGGCGAGGGCGCTGTCCGGGTGCACGTCGGCGAGGACCGTGGGGGCGACGAAGTGCCCGCGCGGCGGCAGCGGCGCGTCCGGGCCGCCGGCGACCAGCCGGGCGCCGTCGGCGAGGGCCCGGTCGACGTGCCCGCGGACCCGCTCGGCCTGGGCGGCGGAGACCAGCGGGCCGAGCCGGGTGGCCGGGTCGAACGGGTCGCCGAGCCGGTATCCGGCGACGGCCGCCGCGATCAGGTCCAGCGCCTCGGCGTAGCGGTCCCGGTGGACCAGCATCCGGGTCCAGGCGGTGCAGGTCTGGCCCGAGTTGAGCAGCGCGTTGCCGACCCCGACCTTGACGGCGGTGGGCAGGTCGGCGTCGGCGAGGACGAGGTTGGCGGACTTGCCGCCGAGTTCCAGGGCGACCCGGGCGATCCGGTCGGCGGCCAGGTGGGCGATCCGCCGGCCGGTGGCGGTGGAGCCGGTGAACGAGACGAGGTCGACGTCGGGGTGCGCGGCGAGGGCCTCGCCGACCACCGGCCCGGTGCCGGGCACCAGGTTGACCACTCCGGGCGGCAGCCCGGCCTCGGTGACCGCGTCGAAGAGCAGGTACGCGGTGAGCGGGGTCAGCTCGCTGGGTTTGAGCACCACCGTGCAGCCGGCGGCGAGGGCCGGGGCCACCTTGGCGACCACCTGGTGCAGCGGGTAGTTCCACGGGGTGATCGCGCCGACCACGCCCACCGGCTCGCGCACGACGAGGGAGTTGCCGACGGTCCGCTCGGCCGGCGGGCGGGCGGCCAGGTCGACCATGGTGCGCAGCACGGTGAGCGGCAGGCCGGCCTGCACCCGGGTGGCCAGCTTGAGCGGGGTGCCCAGTTCGAGGGCCACGGTGCGGGCGATGTCGTCGGCCCGGACGGCGAGCGCGGCGTGCAGCCGGTCGAGGTGGGCGGCCCGCTCGGCGGGGGCGGTGGCGGCCCAGCCGGGGAAGGCGGCCCGGGCGGCGGCGACGGCCCGGTCCACGTCGGCCGCGGTGCCGGCGGGGACCTGGCCGACGATCTCACCGGTGGCCGGGTTCTCGACCGGGATCGTCCCGCCGTCCGCCGGGTCGACCCAGTCCCCGGCGACGTGCAGATGGCGGCGGACCAGCAGGGCGGGGGGCGCGTCGGCGAGATCCATGTCGTCCTTCCCGGGCGGAAACTAGCGCTGGAAGTTTTGACGCTACTCCGGACCGGCGGCCGGTTCCAGAGGGGTGACCGTCCGGGCGTACTCGGCCGCGAGGCCGTGCAGCAACGCGTCCAGGCCGAGGGCGAACGCGCCCTCGTCGACGCTGCGCTGGTGACCACGGAGCCGGTGGGCCTGGTTGAGGTGCGGGTGGGCCGCGTACAACTCCGGGTCCTCGACGAAGCCGCGGGCGAACGAGCCGAGCGCCGAGCCGGCCACGAAGTAGCGCATCGCGGCGCCGATGTGGGTGGCCCGGGCCGGCGGCCAGCCGGCCCGGACCAGGGCGCCGTAGACGGCGTCGGCCATGGCCAGCGCGGCCGGGCGGCGGCCCGGCCCCTGGGCCAGGTAGGGGACGATGTTCGGGTGCGCGGCCAGCGCGTCCCGGTAGGACCGGGCCCAGCGGCGCAGCGCCTCGACCCAGTCGTGGCGGTGGAAGACGCTGACGTCGACGGTCGCGGTGACGCTGTCCGCCACCGCGTCGAGGATCTCGTCCTTGGTGGCGAAGTGGTTGTAGAGCGAGGGACCCTGCACGCCGAGGGCGGCGGCGAGCCGGCGCGTGGAGAGCGCGCCGAGACCGTCGGCGTCGATCAGCGCGAGCGCGGTCTCGACGATCCGGTCGCGGTTGAGCAGGGCCTGGCGGGGACGGGGCACCTCAGGCCACCCGCGCCGGGCCGTGGCCTCCGCCGCGCGCCCCTCGCCGTTCGAATCCCGCCACGCCGCCTCCCCCGTCGGAACACCTGCTCACGCACCCTAACCGGGGCACGGCCGCGGAGCCTCACCGCGACGGTCGGACGAGGGGTCTGGACGGATGAAAACTTACACCGCTAGTTTAAGAGCGACCGCCGCGGCTCGCGGCGGTCCACCGCCACGCCGACCGAGGGAGCATCGTGGACTTCGCACTGTCCGACGAGGAACGGGCCGTCCGGGACACCGTGCGCGCCTTCGTCACCCGCGAGGTGATGCCGCTGGAGCAGGAGGTGCTGCGCCGCGAGCGCGCCCACCAGCCCGGCCTGGACCGCTCCGAGCTGCGCGAGTTGCAGCTCAAGGCGAAGAAGTTCGGCTTCTGGGGCCTGGCCACCCCCGAGGAGTACGGCGGGATGGACCTCCCCGCGGTGCTCCAGTCGCTCATCTGGACCGAGCTGGGCCGCTCCTTCGTGCCGTTCCGCTTCGGCGGCGAGGCGGACAACATCCTGTTCCACGCCACCGAGGAGCAGAAGCGCGAGTTCCTCCTGCCCACCATCGAGGGGGAACGGATCTCCTGCTTCGCGATCACCGAGCCGGGCGCCGGCTCGGACGCCGCGAACATCAAGCTGCGCGCCCGCCGCGACGGCGACGACTGGGTCCTCGACGGCGAGAAGACGTTCATCACCAACGGCAACGACGCCGACTTCGCCATCGTGGTGGCGGTGACCGACCCGGAGCGCGGCGCCCGCAACGGCGGCGCGACGGCCTTCCTGGTGGACCGGGCGATGGGCTGGCGGTCGGAGTTCATCCAGACCATGGGCGAGGGCGGGCCGGCGTCGCTGATCTTCGACGGCGTCCGCGTGCCGCACCGCAACATCCTCGGGGAGATCGGCCAGGGCTTCACGCTGGGCATGGAGTGGATCGGCAAGGGCCGCTACACCATCCCCTCGCACGCCATCGGCATCGCGGAGCGGGCCCTGCAGATGGCGATCGACCACGCCAACACCCGGGAGACCTTCGGCGCGAAGATCGGCACCAACCAGGCGATCCAGTGGATGATCGCCGACTCGGAGACCGAGCTGGAGGCGGCCCGCTGGCTGGTGCTCA
Organism: Micromonospora sp. I033; assembly: GCF_053890995.1. Taxonomy (NCBI): domain Bacteria; kingdom Bacillati; phylum Actinomycetota; class Actinomycetes; order Micromonosporales; family Micromonosporaceae; genus Micromonospora; species Micromonospora sp. I033. The sequence goes on from NZ_JBSSLX010000031.1 coordinate 21,138, forward strand.
GGTCGGCGTGGACGGTCGACCAGGGCCTGGACCCGCGGCACGCCTCCTCGATGGGCAAGCTCTACGGCGCCGGCATGGTCAACCGGGTGGTCGACCGGGTGCTCCAGATCCACGGCGGCATGGGCTACACCCGCGAGCTGCCGATCGAGCGCTGGTACCGGCAGGTCCGGCTGTACCGGATCTTCGAGGGCACCGACGAGATGCAGCGGCTGATCATCTCCCGCGACCTGCTGCGCGGCTACACGAAGATCGGCGGCCACCTGGCCTGAGCCGGCGGTGGCTCCCGCCCGGTCCCGGGGTGGGAGCCACCGGCGTCTCAACCGGTCAGCGCCGCCAGGGCCAGGTCGACGTCCTCTTCCGTGGTGTAGAGGTGGAAGGCGGCGCGCACCCGTCCGGCACGGACCGCCGCCCGCACGCCGGCGCGGGCCAGCTTCTCCTGCGCGCCCGGCACCTCGACGGCGACGATCGCGCTGTCGCCGGGCGGCCGGCCCAGCCCGGCCAGGAACCGGTTGGCCAACGCCACGTCGTGGGCGTGCACGGCCGGCAACCCGATCTCGGCGAGCAGTTCCAGGGCGGGCGCCGCCCCGACGAAGCTGAACCAGGCCGGCGAGATGTCGAAGCGCCGGGCGTCGTCGGCCAGCCGCAGCGGCGGGCCGTAGTAGGAGGCGTGCGGGTCGGCGCCCGCGTACCAGCCGGCGGCGTCGGGACGCAGCCGCTCGCGCAGCGCCGGGGCCAGGTAGCCGAAGGCCGCGCCGCGCGGCGCCATCAACCACTTGTACGCGGCCACCGTCACCACGTCGGCCAGCCCGGCGTCGAAGGGCAGCCAGCCGGCGGCCTGGGTGGCGTCCACCGCGACGAGGGCGCCGTGCGCCCTTGCCGCCGCGACGATCGTCCCGTACGGGGCGACGGCGCCGTCGGCCGACTGCACGAGGCTGAACGCGACCAGGTCGGTGTCGGCGTCGATCGCGTCGACCAGGCCGGCGAGCGGCACGGTGCGGACCCGGACGCCCCGCTCCTGCTGCACCAGCCAGGGGAAGAGGTTGGAGGTGAACTCCACCTCGGGCACGACGACGGTGGCGCCGGCCGGCAGCGCGGCGGCCACCGGGGCGAGCAGTTGCGAGGCGGTGCTGCCGATCGTCACGTCCGCCGGGGCCACCCCGACCAGCCGGGCGAACGCGGCCCGGGCCCGCTCAGCGGCCACGCCCCAGCCCTCCCAGGAGATCCGGCCCACCCGCCAGTCCGCCAGGGCGTCCTGCAACGCCTGCCAGGCCGGCTCGGGCGGCAGCCCGTAACTGGCGGTGTTCAGCCAGCCGGGCTCCGGCTGCCACAGCTTCTGCGCCTGCTCCACGTCCATGCCACCGACGCTAACGATCATCCTCGGCGACCGGGACGGCCAATTTCCGGGCGGCGGCCTGCCGCGCCGATGTCGGACGCCCAGCCCCGGACCCTGTCGAGCCGCCCGATCGGGACCGGCCGCCCGACGGCGGATGATGCGGCCGGATCCGGGAACCCCGTGCCTCTGTCCCGGTCTCGGTGGGACAGGTGCTCCGGCCACGGCCGTCGCACCGCATTCGCCCACTATTGGCAGGAAGGTACGGAAATGGCCAGGCTGGCGGCACTCGATCCGCGGCACACCGTCGCTCCTCCGGGATACAGTCGCTGGCTCATCCCGCCGGCGGCGCTCGCGGTGCACCTGTGCATCGGACAGGTCTATGCGACCAGCGTGTACAAGAACTCGCTCATCGCCCGGTTCGATGCCGGCCAGACGGCCATCGGGGTGATCTTCAGCATCGCGATCGTGATGCTCGGACTCTCCGCGGCGGTCGGCGGCACGTGGGCCGAGCGCAGCGGACCCCGCAAGACCATGTTCACGTCCGCGTGCTTCTGGGCGGCCGGGTTCCTGGTCGGGGCGCTGGGCATCGCCACGGGACAACTCTGGCTGCTCTACCTCGGCTACGGCGTGATCGGCGGCATCGGGCTCGGTATCGGCTACATCTCGCCCGTCTCCACCCTGATCAAGTGGTTCCCGGACCGGCCCGGCCTCGCCACCGGCCTCGCGATCATGGGCTTCGGCGGCGGCGCACTGCTCGCCAGCCCCGTGTCGCGCGAGTTGCTCTCCTTCTACGACCCGGACTTCAACCCGGCCAAGGCGGGAGCGGTGGCCTCGAGCCACGCGCTCGTGGGGCTGTTCCTCACGCTCGGCGTCGGCTACTTCCTGATCATGATGCTCGGCGTGTTCAACGTACGGGTGCCTCCGCCCGGCTGGCGCCCGGCCGGCTTCGATCCCGCCTCGGTCGCCGACAAGCCCCTGGTCACCAGGGCGAGCGTGTCCGCGGCGAACGCCATCCGCACGCGCTCGTTCTGGCTGCTCTGGATCGTGCTCTTCACCAACGTGACCGCCGGCATCGGCATCCTGGAGCAGGCCGCCCCGATGATCCAGGACTTCTTCCGGGACAACGGCGTGTCGGCCGTGTCGGTCGCCGCGGCGGCGGGCTTCGTGGGCCTGCTGTCGCTGTTCAACATGGCCGGCCGGTTCGTGTGGTCGTCGACGTCCGACATCATCGGCCGTAAGCCGATCTACGTGGTCTACCTCGGCCTCGGCATGGTGCTCTACACCCTGCTCGCGGTGATCGGGCACAACGCCACCGCACTGTTCGTGATCCTTGCCGGCGTCATCATCTCGTTCTACGGCGGCGGTTTCTCCACCGCTCCCGCCTACCTGCGCGACCTGTTCGGCACCCACCAGGTCGGCGCCATCCACGGCCGGCTGCTGACCGCATGGTCCGCCGCGGGGGTGGCCGGACCGCTGATCGTCAACGGGATCCTGGACGCGCAGGGCAAACCGGGGACGCTCACCGCCGGGGCATACCGGCCGGCGCTGTTCACCATGGTGGGCGTGCTCGCCGTCGGATTCATCGCCAATCTGCTGATCCGGCCGGTCCCGGAACGGTTCCACGAACCGGAAACCGGCGGAGCCGTTCCGCTGGCGCCCGCGGAGAAGACCGACCCGGTCGCGCTGAAGCCGGAGAGCCGACCCGCGGCCGCGGCCCTGGGCTCACAGCAGGCCCGACTCTGGATCTCGTGGGCGCTGGTCACCGTGCTGCTCGGCTACGGCGTCTGGCAGACCGTCACCACGGCGGCCAAGCTCTTCACCGAGTGATCCGCGCTCGCCGGGATCCGCCGCCACCGGGACGCCCGGTGGCGGCGGATCGCGGCGTCGCCAGGTGCCCGGCTCAGGCCTGCGCGCCGGCCACTCCGGCGGGCTGCCGCGCGGGTGCCTCCGCGGTTTCCCCGTCGGCCGACGGCGCGTCCTCGTCCTCGTCCAGCATGGTCGCCTCGTCGAACGGGCGCTGCCCGCTGAGCACGGCCTGGGCCTGCGCCCGGTCGAACTCGCCGGTCCAGGTGCCGACCAGCACGGTGGCCACCGCGTTGCCGGCGAAGTTGGTCAGCGCCCGGGCCTCGGACATGAACCGGTCGATGCCGACGATCAGCCCGACGCCGTCGACCAGGTCCGGCCGGTGCGACTGGAGGCCACCGGCCAGCGTGGCCAGGCCGGCGCCGGTCACCCCGGCCGCACCCTTCGAGGCGATGATCATGAAGGCCAGCAGGCCGATCTGCTCGCCGATCGCCATCGGCTTGCCGAGCGCGTCGGCGACGAACAGCGCGGCCATGGTCAGGTAGATCGCGGTGCCGTCGAGGTTGAAGGAGTAGCCCGTGGGGACCGTGATGCCGACGACCGGCTTGCTGACGCCGAAGTGCTCCATCTTGGCGATCAGCCGGGGCAGCGCCGACTCGGACGACGAGGTGGACAGGATCAGCAGGAACTCCCGGCCCAGGTACCGCAGCAGGGAGAAGATCGAGACCCCCGACACCAGCCGCAGCAGCGCGCCCAGCACCACGATCACGAAGATCAGGCAGGTGGCGTAGAAGCCGAGCATGATCTGCGCCAGGCTGGTCAGGGCGTCCACGCCGGTCGCGCCGACGACCGCGGCCATGGCGCCGAAGGCCCCGATCGGGGCCACCCACATGATCATCGCCAGCACCTTGAAGACGAGGCGCTGGATCACCTCCACCGCGCGCAGCACGGGCTCGCCGCGCCGGCCCATGGCCTGGACGGCGAAGCCGACCAGCAGGGCGACGAGCAGCGTCTGGAGCACCGAGCCCTCGGTCAGCGCGGACAGGAGCGAGGTCGGAATGACACCGAGCAGGAACTCGACGGTGTCGCCGCTCTCGCCACCGGCGACGGACTTGCCCGCGTCGGCCACCTCCGGGCCGAGGTTCAGGCCCGAGCCGGGGTGGATGATGTTGCCGACCACCAGGCCGATGGCGAGCGCCACCGTCGACATGAGCAGGAAGTAGCCGAGGGCGAGGCCGCCCACCTTGCCGACCCGGGCCGCCTGCCGCACGGAACCGACGCCGAGCACGATCGTGCAGAAGATGACCGGGCTGATCATCATCTTGATCAGGTTCACGAAGCCGGTGCCCAGCGGCTTCAACTCCTTGCCGACCTCCGGCGCCAGGAGGCCGACCAGGATGCCGGCGACGACGGCCACGATGACCGCCAGGTAGAGGTACCGGGTCCGGTCCCGGCGGGCGGGCCCGGCGGTCGCAGGGGTGGGTGTGGTGGTGGTGTCCATGCCCACAATGTGAAGCCGGTCTCAGCGGAGGGCACGCTTGCGTTCATTCTGTTCACCCCGGTGACGCGCACCCGAAATCGGACCGGGCGGGTGCGCCAGACTTGCGGGACGTTCCGGGGCGGGAGGAGGGACCGGTGGCCCGACGGCAGTGGAGCATCGCGGGGCAGCTCTTCGCCCTCCAGGCGGTGGTGGTGACGCTGCTCGTGCTGGCCGGCGCGGCCGGCGCCGTCTGGCTCGCCCGCAGCGACTCCCACCAGGCCGCGAAGGACGAGGTGCTGGCCGTGGCGCAGGCCGTCGCCGGCTCCCCCAACGTCCGTGCCGCACTCACCGCCGCCGACCCGCCGGCCACCCTCCAGCCGTACGCGGAGGGCACCCGGGTCGCCACCGGAACGGACTTCGTGGTGGTGATGGCCCCGGACCGGACCCGCTACTCGCACCCGAACCCCGCGCTCATCGGGCAGCCGTTCATCGGCGACATCGGCCCGGCGCTCTCCGGCCAGCCGTTCACCGTCACCAACGTCGGCACCCTCGGCGAGTCGGTGCGCGCGGTCGTCCCGGTGTACGACGACGAGCACCGGATCATCGGGCTGGTCTCGGTGGGCATCACCACCCGGGCGATCAACCGGAAGCTGCTCGCCCAGGTGCCGGTGCTGCTCGGCGCCGCCGCGCCCGCCCTGGCCCTCGCGGCCACCGGGTCCTGGCTGCTCAGCCGCCGGCTCCGCCGGCAGACCCACGGGCTGGGGCCGAGCCAGATGACCCGGATGTACGAGTACTACGACGCGGTCCTGCACTCCGTCCGCGAGGGCCTGCTGGTGCTGACCCGGGACCGCCGGGTGGCGCTGGTCAACGACGAGGGCCGGCGGCTGCTCGGACTGGCCCACGACGCCCCGGTCACCGACCGGCCGGTCACCGCGATCGACCTGCCCCCGGCGGTGGCCGAGCTGCTCGACTCGGGCCGGGACGCGCACGACGAGCCGGTCCTGGCCGGCGACCGGGTGCTGGTCGCCAACCAGCGGACCACCCGCTTCGAGGGCGCGGTGCTCGGCACCGTGCTGACCCTGCGCGACCAGACCGAGCTGCGCAACCTGGCCAGCGAGCTGGACTCGGTCCGGGCCCTCACCGAGGCGCTGCAGGCGCAGACCCACGAGTCGGCGAACCGGCTGCACACCGTGCTCACCCTGGTCGAGCTGGGCCGCACCGACGAGGCGGTCCGGCTGGCCACCCGCGACCTGGCGCTCGCCCAGCAGCTCACCGACCGGGTGGTCGGTGCGGTGACCGAACCGGCGCTGGCCGCCCTGCTGCTCGGCAAGTCGGCGCAGGCCGGCGAGCGCGGCGTGGACCTGGTGATCGAGCCGGACTGCCGGCTCGACGACAGCCCGCTGCCCGGCACCGACCTGCTCACCGTGGTCGGCAACCTGGTCGACAACGCCCTCGAGGCGGTCGCCGGCACCCCGCCGCCGCGCCGGGTCCGGGTGTTCGTGGGCGCCGTCGGCGACGAGTTGGTGGTCCGGGTCGCCGACAGCGGCCCGGGGTTGGACCCGGACCGGGTGGCGGACGCGTTCCGGCGCGGCTGGTCCACCAAGAGCGCCGGCCGGGGGCTCGGCCTGGCGCTGGTCGGGCAGGTGGTCCAGCGGCACGGTGGCGCCTCGGAGGTCGTCCGCACCGAGGACGGGGAGACCGTGTTCACCGTCCGGCTGCCGGTCCTGAGGGTGGCCCGATGAGCGACGTCCGGGTGCTCGTGGTGGAGGACGAGCCGCTGCTGGCCGAGGCGCACCGGGCGTACACCGAACGGGTGCCCGGCTTCGTGGTGGTCGGGGTGGCGCACACCGCGCGGGACGCGATGGCGGTGCTGCGCCGGCACGGCGGCGCGGACGTCGACCTGGTCCTGCTGGACTTCCGGCTGCCCGACCTGCACGGCCTGGACGTGTGCCGGGCCCTGCGGGCGGCGGGCAGCAGCGTGGACGTGCTGGCGGTGACCTCGGCGCGGGACCTCGCGGTGGTCCGCACCGCGGTGTCCCTCGGGGTGACCCACTACCTGCTCAAGCCGTTCACCTTCGCCGCCTTCCGCGACAAGCTGGAGCGGTACGCCGAGTACCGCCGGCAGGCCCTCGCCGACGGCGAGGTGGCCGCCCAGCACGAGGTGGACCGCATGTTCGCCACCCTGCGCGGGGCGGACCGGCACACCCTGCCCAAGGGTCTCGACGAGCAGACCCTGCACACCGTGCTGGCCGCCCTCGGCGACGGCGGGCTCTCCGCCACCGAGGTGGGCCGGCGCACCGGGATCTCCCGGGTCACCGCCCGGCGCTACCTGGAGTACCTGGTCTCCGCCGACCGCGCGGTCCGCGCGCCCCGCTACGGCACCCCGGGCCGCCCCGAGATGGAGTACCGGCCGACCTGATCCACCCGGGTGGGGCAGGATCACGACGGACAGCGTCAGCCTCGCATCCGTCCCGGAGGTCGTCGATGATTCTCGAGATCCGCACCTATCGCCTGAGGCCCGGCACGATCGACGAATTCGTGCGGGTGATGAGGGAGGAGGCCGCGCCGCTGCTCGGCCGCTTCGGCATCCGGGTGGTGGCCGCCGGGGCGTCCCTGGTCCGGGAGGACGGCCACGAGGAGGCGTACCTGATCCGGGGTTTCCCGTCCGTGGCGGTGCGGGACGAGCAGGAGACCGCCTTCTACGGCAACGACGCCTGGCGGGACGGCCCGCGCGAGGCCATCCTGTCCTGCATCGAGAGCTACCACACCGTCGTGCTGGAGACCGCCGACGCCGCCGCGGACGTGCTCTGCGGGCACCGGCCCTGAGCCGCCCGCCGCCGCCCGCGGCGGGTCAGCTCACGTTGGCCGGCCCGAGGACGCTCTTGAGGTCGCCCATCAGCGCGGTGGTCGGGGCCACCCGGAACGGGCCGAGGCGCAGCGTGGTGACCTTGCCGCCGTTGAGCAGCTTGACGTGCACCTCGGTGTCGCCCGGGTGCAGCACCAGGGTCTCCTTCAGCTTCTCCACCAGCGGCGGCGTGCAGCGGTGCACGGGGATGGTGAGCGTGACCGGCTTGTTCGCCGGGTTGCTGCTGATGTCCGGCATCTGCATGTCCATCGCCATGATCCGCGGCGTGTCGTCTCGGCGGTCGACCCGCCCCTTCACCACCACGATGGCGTCCTCGGCGATGTACTGCCCGATCACCTCGTAGGTGTTGGGGAAGAAGAGGGTCTCCACCCCACCGGCCAGGTCCTCCAGGGTGGCCGAGGCCCAGGCCCGGCCCTGCTTGGTGACCCGGCGCTGCACGCCGGAGAGGATGCCGGCCAGGGTGACCACCGCGCCGTCGGGCACGGTGCCCTCCTCGGAGAGCGCGGCGATGGTGGTGTCGGCCGCCGCGCCGAGCACGTGTTCCAGCCCGAAGAGCGGGTGGTCGGAGACGTAGAGGCCGAGCATCTCCCGCTCGAAGGCGAGCTTGTCCCGCTTGTCCCACTCGCTCTCACCGATGACCGGCATGACCGTGGTGCTGCCCGCGCCGGTGTCGGCGTCGCCGAAGCCGGCGCCGAACAGGTCGTACTGGCCGACGGCCTCCTTGCGCTTGACGTCGGCGTACGCGTCGATGGCGTCGGCGTGCACGGCGAGCAGGCCCTTGCGGGTGTGCTTGAGCGAGTCGAAGGCGCCCGCCTTGATCAGCGATTCGATGGTCTTCTTGTTGCAGGCCACCGCGTCCACCTTGGACAGGAAGTCGTAGAAGTCGGCGTAGTCGCCCTTCTCCTCGCGGCACCGCATGATCGCGGCCACCACGTTCGCGCCGACGTTGCGCACCGCGGCCAGGCCGAACCGGATGTCCTCGCCGACCGGCGTGAACGGCCCGGCCGAGGTGTTGACGTCCGGTGGGAGGACCTGGATGCGCATCCGGCGGCACTCGGAGAGGTAGAGCGCCATCTTGTCCTTGTCGTCACCGACGGAGGTGAGCAGCGCCGCCATGTATTCGGCCGGGTAGTGCGCCTTGAGGTACGCGGTCCAGTACGACACGAGGCCGTAGGCGGCGGAGTGCGCCTTGTTGAACGCGTAGCCGGCGAACGGGACCAGGACGTCCCACACCGCCTGGATGGCCTCGTCGGAGTAGCCGCGCTCGCGGCAGCCGTCCCGGAACGGGATGAACTCCTTGTCGAGGATCTCCTTCTTCTTCTTGCCCATCGCCCGGCGCAGCAGGTCGGCCTGGCCGAGGGTGTAGCCGGCGAGGATCTGCGCGGCGCGCTGCACCTGCTCCTGGTAGACGATCAGGCCGTAGGTCGGGGCGAGGATCTCCCGCAGCGGCTCCTCCAGTTCCGGGTGGATCGGCGTGATCTCCTGGAGGCCGTTCTTGCGCAGCGCGTAGTTGGTGTGCGAGTCCACGCCCATCGGGCCGGGCCGGTAGAGCGCCAGCACGGCGGAGATGTCCTCGAAGTTGTCCGGCTTCATGAGCCGCAGCAGCGAGCGCATCGGCCCGCCGTCGAGCTGGAACACGCCCAGGGTGTCGCCGCGGGCGAGCAGTTCGTAGGCCGCCTTGTCGTCCAGCGGCAGGCCCAGCAGGTCCAGCTCCTTGCCGTGGTTGAGCTGGATGTTCTTGACCGCGTCGTCGATGATCGTGAGGTTGCGCAGGCCGAGGAAGTCCATCTTCAGCAGCCCGAGCGACTCGCAGGTCGGGTAGTCGAACTGGGTGATGATGACGCCGTCGGAGTCCCGCCGCATGAGCGGGATGTGCTCGATGATCGGCTCGGCGGACATGATGACGCCGGCGGCGTGCACGCCGGTCTGCCGGATCAGGCCCTCGATGCCCTTCGCGGTCTCGATGACCTTCTTGACGTCCGGGTCGGACTCGTAGAGGCCGCGGATCTCGCCCGCCTCGGCGTAGCGCGGGTGCTTCGGGTCGAAGATGCCGGAGAGCGGGATGTCCTTGCCCATCACGGCCGGGGGCATCGCCTTGGTGATCCGGTCGCCGACCGCGTACGGGTAGCCGAGCACCCGGGCCGAGTCCTTGATCGCGGCCTTCGCCTTGATGGTGCCGAAGGTGGCGATCTGCGCGACCTTGTCCTCGCCCCACTTGTCGGTGACGTAGCGGATCACCTCACCGCGCCGGCGCTCGTCGAAGTCGATGTCGACATCGGGCATCGAGATGCGCTCGGGGTTGAGGAACCGCTCGAAGATCAGGCCGTGCGGGATCGGGTCCAGGTCGGTGATGCCCAGGGCGTACGCGACAAGCGAGCCGGCGGCCGAGCCGCGGCCCGGGCCGACCGCGATGCCCTGGCTCTTCGCCCACTGGATGAAGTCGGCGACCACGAGGAAGTAGGACGGGAAGCCCATCTGGATGATGACGCCCAGCTCGTACTCCGCCTGGACGACGTGCCCCTCGGGGATGCCGTTCGGGTAGCGGCGCTCCAGCCCCTTGAACGTCTCCTTGCGGAACCAGGACTCCTCGGTCTCCCCCGCCGGGATCGGGAACCGCGGCATCAGGTTGTGGAACTCGAACATCCCGGCCGGGTCGACCTTCTCGGCGACCAGCAGGGTGTTGCGGCAGCCCTGCTGCCACAGCTCGGACGAGTCGACCGCGCGCATCTGCTCGGCGGACTTGACGAAGTAGCCGCCGCCCTCGAATCGGAACCGGTTGGGGTCGGCGACGTTGCTGCCGGTCTGCACGCAGAGCAGCACGTCGTGCGCCTCGGCCTGCGCCTCGTGGGTGTAGTGCGAGTCGTTGGTGACCACCGGCGGGATGTCGAGCTTGCGGGCGATCTCGGTGAGCCCGTCCCGGACCCGGCGCTCGATGTCGAGGCCGTGGTCCATGATCTCCAGGAAGTAGTTGTCCTTGCCGAAGATGTCCTGGTAGGCGGCGGCGACCTTGAGCGCCTCGTCGAACTGGCCGAGCCGCAGCCGGGTCTGCACCGCCCCCGAGGGGCACCCGGTGGTGGCCATGATGCCCTCGGCGTGCTCGGCGATCAGCTCCATGTCCATCCGGGGCCACTTGACGTAGTGGCCCTCCATGGAGGCGCGCGAGTTGAGCTTGAACAGGTTGTGCAGCCCGTCCTTGTTCGCCGCCCACATGGTCATGTGGGTGATCGCGCCGTTGCCGGAGACGTCGTCGCTCTTCTGCTCGGGGCGGCCCCACTTGACCCGCTGCTTGTGGAAGCGCGACTCCGGCGCCACGTACGCCTCGACGCCGAGGATCGGCTTGACCCCGGCGGCCATCGCCTGCTTGTAGAAGTCGTTCGCGCCGTGCATGTTGCCGTGGTCGGTGATCGCCACCGCCGGCATCCCGAGCCGCGCGGCCTCGGCGAAGAGGTCCTTGAGCCGGGCCGCCCCGTCGAGCATCGAGTACTCGGTGTGTACGTGCAGATGCGCGAACGAATCGCCCATGCGTGGCGCCCCCCGGGGTGTGGATCAAGGCTGCGTCGGAGTCGACCGACCCACCCTACCGAGGCGATCTGACCGGCTCCACCGTCCGCGCCGAGGGTGGCCCGGGTCTCTCCGTTCCGATGGTGCTGTCGCACACGATGCTGTGTGGCTTGCGCATAGTGTGTGTCACACACTATAGTGTGATGCATGGTGAGCGAGGAGGTCCTTCGGACCCATCTCCAGGAGCTACGGCGCGGCACGGTGGTGGTGGCCAGCCTGGTCGCGCTGCGCCGGCCCGACTACGGCTACGCGTTGCTGCAACGGCTGGCCGGGCACGGCTTCCCGGTCGACGCCAACACCCTCTATCCCCTGCTCCGGCGGCTCGAGGAGCAGGGGCTGCTGACCAGCGAGTGGAACACCGAGGAGAGCCGACCGCGCAAGTTCTACCGCACCAGTGACGAGGGCGAAGCGGTGCTGGGCCGCCTCCTCGACGACCTGACCGCGGTGCACACGTCCGTCACCCAGCTGATCGAAGGAGTGGGCGAATGAGCTCCCTGACCGACCGTTACCTCGCGGCCACCCTGCGGGCCGTGCCGACCCAGCGCCGGACGGAGCTCGCCGACGAGCTGCGCGCCTCCATCGAGGACATGATCGAGGACCGGACCGCCGGCGGGCAGGACCGCGGGGCCGCCGAGCGGGAGGTGCTCACCGAGCTGGGCAACCCCGAGCAGCTCGCCGCCCGCTACGCCGACCGCCGCCTCCAGCTCATCGGCCCGACCTACTACCTGGCCTGGGAGCGGCTGATGAAGCTGCTGCTCAGCTTCGTCCCGGCCACCGTCGGCACCATCGTCGGCCTGCTGGAGGCCACCGACGGGGAGAACCCGGGCGGCGCGGTCGGGGCGGGCGTCGCCACCGCGCTGCAGGTCGCGGTCCAGATCGCCTTCTGGGTCACGCTGGTCTTCGCGGTACTCGAGCGGACCAACACGTCGCTGAACCTGCCGGGGTGGAGCGTCGACCAACTGCCCGAGGTGCAGACCGACCGGCAGATCACCCTGGTCGACGTCACCGCCGCGATCGGCTGGCTGGTGCTGGTCATCGCATACCTGCCGATCCAGCACTTCCACTCGTTCGTGCCCAGCGGCGACGAGGACAACCTGCCGATCCTCGACCCGGCGCTGTGGAGCTTCTGGCTGCCGTTCCTCATCGCCGTGCTCGTCGCGACCGTCGGCCTGGAGATCGCCAAGTACCGGGCCGGGCAGTGGACGTGGCCCCTGGTCGCCGTGAACGCGGTGCTCGACCTGGCGTTCGCGGTGCCGGTCATCTGGCTGATGTCGACCGACCGGCTGCTCAACCCCGAGTTCGTCAACCGCTTCGCGTGGCTCGGGCGCGAGGAGAACCTGAACACCGTCGCCACGATCGTGGTGGCCGGCACCGTCCTGATCGTGGTCTGGGATGTCGTCGACAGCGCGATCAAGGCGTACCGCAACCGGCACTGATCCCGCCGGCCATCGCGGCCCGGCACCCACGCGGGTGCCGGGCCGCTCCGGGTCAGACGCCGGCGGGTCGGGCCCGCCACTCGCGGGCGAGCAGGGCGTACACGGCCTCGTCGGTCCACTCGCCCTTGACGAACTCGTTCTCCCGCAGGTGCGCCTCGCGGCGCATGCCGAGGCGCTCCAGCACCCGGGCCGAGGCGGTGTTGCGGGCGTCGAGCCGGCCGACGATCCGGTGCAGCCCGAGGCCGTCGAAGCCGAGCCGCAGCATCTCCCGGGCGGCCTCGGTGACGTACCCCCGGCCGGTGTGGTCGGGATGGGCGACGTAGCCGATCTCGCCCTGCCGGTGCTCGCCGCTGGTCCAGATCAGCAGCACGTCGCCGACGAACTCGCCGGTCTCCGGCAGGACGACGGCCAGGTTGAGCGCGTCACCCGGCGCGCGCAGCGCGGTGCGCCGCACCATCCGGTCCACCGCCGCCCGGGCGGCGGCGTCGTCGTAGGGCTCGTGGTAGAGGAACCGGGTGACCTCCGGCCGGCCGCGGTAGTCGCGGAGGACGGCCAGGTCGTCGGGGGTGAAGGCGCGCAGCAGCAGGCGGTCGGTGCGCAACGGCAGGTCGGGAACGAGCATGCCGGGAGGGTACGGGTGCGGCGCCGGCCGGTCAGCCGGGTTTCCGGCGGGTCCGACCACGTCGCCGAGCCGACGCGTGGTGGCTCGGCGACGCGTCGGGCGACCTCAGCCGACCGCGGCCATGACCTCGTCGGAGACGTCGAAGTTGGCGTAGACGTTCTGCACGTCGTCGCAGTCCTCGAGCACGTCGATCAGCTTGAAGATCTTGCGCGCGCCCTCCTCGTCCAGCGGCACGTTGACGCTGGGGATGAGCGAGGACTCGGCCGACTCGTACTCGATGCCGGCGTCCTGCAGGGCGGTGCGGACCGGGATCAGGTCGGTCGGCTCGGAGACCACCTCGAACGCCTCGCCGAGGTCGTTGACCTCCTCGGCACCCGCGTCGAGCACGGCCATCATCACGTCGTCCTCGGTGGTGCCGGCCTTCGGGACGATCACCACGCCCTTGCGGGAGAACATGTACGACACCGAGCCGGCGTCGGCGAACGAGCCGCCGTTGCGGGTGAGCGCGGTGCGCACCTCGGTGGCGGCGCGGTTGCGGTTGTCGGTGAGGCACTCGATGAGCAGCGCGACGCCGTTCGGGCCGTAGCCCTCGTACATGATCGTCTGGTAGTCGGCGCCGCCGGCCTCCAGCCCGGAGCCGCGCGTGACCGCGCGGTCGATGTTGTCGTTCGGGACGGAGTTCTTCTTGGCCTTCTGGATGGCGTCGTAGAGGGTCGGGTTGCCGGCGGGGTCGCCGCCGCCGGTCCGGGCCGCCACCTCGACGTTCTTGATCAGCTTGGCGAACATCTTGCCGCGCTTGGCGTCGATGACGGCCTTCTTGTGCTTGGTGGTCGCCCACTTTGAGTGGCCGGACATCTCATACCTCCGTCTGTTGACTCACGCCTGCGTCGACTGTCCGCGCCCGCGCCGAACCGGGACCGCCGGGCGGTCGGCTGGGGGGCGGCGGCGGGCGGTGAGCCCTGCCGAACCGCGGCAATCCTACCGAGGTCGCGTCCCCGCATGTCACACCCGGCACCGTGCCGGGGCCGGCCGAGTGACCGGGGGCCGCTCCGGACGGCCCCGGGAAACGTGCCCCGCCGGCGTCGCAACCAGGAGGAAAGGGGCCTCAGGCGGCGGTCCGGACCAGGTCCACGAAGTAGCGGTGCAGCCGCAGGTCGCCGGTGAGTTCCGGATGGAACGACGTGGCCAGCAGGTGGCCCTGCCGGACCGCGACGATCCGGCCGGCGGCCGGCCCGAGCGACGACTCCAGCTCGGCACGTCGGACGCCGCGCGGCGAGCTGGAGCCGTCGTCGGTGACCCGGCCGAGCACCTCGACGCCCGCGCCGACCCGCTCGACCCACGGGGCGCGGATGAAGATCGCGTGGAACGGCCCGCCCTCGACCCCGGTGATCTCCACCGGCGCCTCGAACGAGTCGACCTGCCGGCCGAACGCGTTGCGCCGGACGGTCATCTCGATGCCGGCGAAGCCGCGCTGGTCGGGGCGGCCGTCGAGCACCTCTGCGGCCAGCATGATCATGCCGGCGCAGGAGCCGTAGACCGGCATGCCGCCGGCGATCCGCTTGTCGATCGGCTCGCGCATCTCGAAGATGTCGGCGAGCTTGCTCATGGTGGTCGACTCCCCGCCGGGGATCACCAGGCCGTCGACCGCGTCCAGCTCGGTCGGGCGGCGCACCGGACGGGCGTCCGCGCCGGCCCCGGCCAGGGCGGCGAGGTGCTCGCGCACGTCGCCCTGGAGGGCGAGCACACCGATGACGGGTGCGGTCACTCCGCGCTCCTCTCGCTCGTCGGACGGGGCCCGGCCCGGGCCCCGTCCGGCTCCCGTCACCAGCCGCGCTCGGCCAGCCGGTGCGGCTGCGGGATCTCGTCGACGTTGATGCCGACCATCGCCTCGCCCAGGCCGCGGGAGACCTTGGCCAGCACGTCCGGGTCGTCGTGGAAGGTGGTGGCCTTCACGATCGCGGCGGCGCGCTGGGCCGGGTTGCCCGACTTGAAGATGCCCGAGCCGACGAAGACGCCCTCGGCGCCGAGCTGCATCATCATGGCCGCGTCCGCCGGGGTGGCGATGCCGCCCGCGGTGAACAGCACGACCGGCAGCTTGCCGGTCTCGGCGATCTCCTTGACCAGCTCGTACGGCGCCTGGAGCTCCTTGGCGGCGACGTACAGCTCGTCGGACGGCAGCGACTGCAGGCGGCGGATCTCCTGGCGGATCTTCCGCATGTGGGTGGTGGCGTTGGAGACGTCACCGGTGCCGGCCTCGCCCTTGGAGCGGATCATCGCCGCGCCCTCGGTGATCCGGCGCAGCGCCTCGCCCAGGTTGGTCGCGCCGCAGACGAAGGGGACGGTGAACGCCCACTTGTCGATGTGGTTCGCGTAGTCGGCCGGGGTCAGCACCTCGGACTCGTCGACGTAGTCGACGCCGAGGGACTGGAGGATCTGCGCCTCGACGAAGTGGCCGATCCGGGCCTTGGCCATCACCGGGATGGAGACCGCGTTGATGATGCCGTCGATCATGTCCGGGTCGCTCATCCGCGAGACACCGCCCTGGGCGCGGATGTCGGCGGGCACCCGCTCCAGCGCCATGACGGCGACCGCGCCGGCGTCCTCGGCGATCTTGGCCTGCTCGGGGGTGACCACGTCCATGATCACGCCGCCCTTGAGCATCTCGGCCATGCCCCGCTTGACGCGGGCGGTGCCGACGACCGGGGTGGCGTTGCTGTTCGGGGAGGTGGATTCGGGCACGGGTCATCGCTCCTTGAACGTGCTCGGGGGGTGGCTGCCAGAAGGCTACGACGGGGTCAACGCCGGTCCGACAGCCAATCAGACCCCCGGTGGCCTGCTCTGTGGCCGGCGTCACCGGCGTCCGGCCGCCGCGCGCTCAGCCGGTGGTGACGTCCGCCCGCGGGGTGAGCGTGGGGTCGTCGACGTCGAAGTAGCGGGGCCACTCCCGCCCGCGTCCCATCCGGAACAGGCGTACCAGCGGGCGGCCTCGGGCCGCCCGCGCGTCGCGGACGAGGTCGGTGTGCACCTGCCGGGCCAGGGCCAGCCGCCGGCTCGCCGCGATCACCGCCTCGCAGGCCGGGTCCGCCGGGTCCAGCTCCACCGTGCGCAGCTGCCGGGTGAGGTCGTTCTCCGCGGCCTCCCGCTCCTCGGGCACGGCGTCCAGGGCGATCCGGGCGGCCGCGTACAGCTCCACGCCGTAGCGCTGCTCGGCCAGCACCGCGGCGGCGGCCGCGCGGCGCAGCAGGTGCGCGTCGAGCGCCCGGGCCGCCGACTCCGCGCGCGCCTGCAGCCGCTCGACCCGGCCGGCGGTCCAGATGAGGTACGCCGAGACCAGCCCGAGCACCAGGACCGCGCCCACCACCCACCACATGCCCGGCATCGTAATGCTGCTCCTCATCCCGCCCGGCCCGCGCGGGCACCGGTCGACGCGCTCGTCACAGCGGCCCCACCGGCCACCGGGTTCAGCCCAGCTCCGCCCACTCGGTGTCCATGACCCGGCCGTCGGTGGCTTCGATCGCCGCTGCGTATACCTCCAGAACCCGGCGGGCAACCACGGGCCAGTCGAAATTCGCCACCACCTGGTCGCCGCAGGCGGTCAGCGCGGCCCGCTGCCCGGCGTCGTCGAGCAGTTCGGCCAGGGCGGTGCGCAGCGCCGCCGCGTCCCCGGTCGGGAAGAGCCGGCCGGCCCGCCCGCCGTCCAGCACCCGGCGGAACGCGTCCAGGTCGCTGGCCACCACCGTGGTGCCGGCGGCGAGCGCCTCGGTGAGGATCATCCCGAAGGACTCCCCGCCGGTGTTCGGTGCGACGTAGAGGTGCAGGCTGCGCAGCATGCGAGGTTTGTCCGCCTCGGAGACCATCCCGAGGAAGGTGACCCGGTCCCGCAGCCCGGCCGGGAACTGGCCGTAGAGGTCCTCGGCGTCGCCCGGCCCGGCCACCAGCAGGCGCAGCCCGGGGCGGTGCGGGGCGAGCGCGACGAAGGCGTCCCGCAGGATCGGGAAGCCCTTGCGGGGCTCGGTGAACCGGCCCAGGAAGCCGACCGTCCCGCCGGTGCCCGGCGCGCACTCCCCCGGCCAGCCGCGCAGCGGCTCGACGCCGGCGAACTTCGCCACCGCCACCCCGTTGGGGATCTCCACGGCGCCGCCGTCCATGTGCTCGACCTGCACCTTGCGGGCCAGGGCGCTCACCGCGATCCGGGCGGTGATCCGTTCGAGGAGGATCTGGAGCACCCCCTGCGCCGCGGAGAGCACCCGGGACCGGGTCATCGCGGTGTGGAAGGTGGCCACCACCGGACCCCGGGCGCAGAGCACGGCGAGCATCGACAGGCTGGGGGTGAGCGGCTCGTGCACGTGCAGCACGTCGAAGTCGCCCCGGGTGATCCAGCGCCGGACCCGGGCCGTGGAGACGGGGCCGAAGGCGATCCGGGCCACCGAGCCGTTGTACGGCAGCGGCACCGCCCGCCCGGCCGACACCACGTACGGCGGCAGCGGCGAGTCCTCGTCGGCCGGGGCCAGCACGCTCACCTCGTGGCCGAGCCCGAGCAGCGCCTCGGCCAGGTCCATGACGTGGTTCTGCACCCCACCCGGAACGTCGAAGGAGTACGGGCACACGATGCCGATCCGCATTGCGCCCCGCTCCCTCAGATCGTCCCGGTGGCCGCCGGCGGCACCGCCGACGCGGTGGAGCCGTCCGTGCGCTGGTCCAGCCACATCCGCTGCAACATGTGCCAGTCTTCCGGATGCCGGGCGATGCCCGCCGCCAGACCGTCGGCAATCCGCTGGGTCACGGCGCGCACCCGGGCGTCCAGCGGGGCGCTGCCCTCCTCGGGCAGCTCCAGCGGGCCCTCGATGGCGGCGCGGGCGCCGTCCGGCTCGTACCACAGCGAGGCCACGTAGAGCGGCGCTCCGGTGCGCAGCGCCAGCAGCGCCGGGCCGGGCGGCATCCGGGTCCGGCCGCCGAAGAACTCCACCTCCACGCCCCGGGCGGAGAGGTCCCGGTCGGCGAGCAGCGGCACCACGGCGCCGGCCCGCAGCCGGTCCACCAGCACGTCGAACGCCGGGCGGTCGCCGCCGGAGGTGGGCAGGATCTCCATGCCGAGGCCCTGCCGGAACGCGAGGAAGCGCTCGTAGACGCCCTCGGGCTTGAGCCGCTCGGCGACCGTGGTGATCGGCCAGCCGGTGGCGGCCACCCAGGCCCCGGCGGCGTCCCAGTTGCCGGCGTGCGGCAGCGCCACCACCGCGCCCCGGCCGGCCGCCACGTCGGCGGCGAGCTTCTCCTGGCCGTCGAGGTGGAAGCCGGCCAGGATCTGCTGGCGGCTCAGGCTCGGCAGCCGGAACGCCTCGAGCCAGTACCGGGCGTACGAGCGCAGGCCCGCGCGGACCAGCTCGTCCAGCTCCGCCTCGGGCAGCTCGGGCCCGACCACCCGGCGCAGGTTGACGCGCAGCCGCTGGACGCCCTTGCCGCCCCGGCGGTGGGCGCGGTCGGCGCCCGCCCGGAAGGCGGCGGCGACCACGGGGCGGGGCAGCGCGCGCACCAGGCGCCAGCCCGCGACGTAGCCCGCCTCGGTGAGGTTCACTCCCGGCCGACCAGCTGCGCCTGCCGGTACACGTGGGCCATCCGCTGCCCGACCGTGAAGATCGAGACGGCGGCGAGCAGCCAGAGCGCGATCTCCAGGGCCGGGTCGACGCCGAGGCCGGTGAGCAGGCCGCCCACCCCGACGATCAGCAGCCGCTCGGTGCGCTCGGCGATGCCCACGTTGCACGTCATGCCCAGCCCCTCGGCGCGGGCCTTGACGTAGGAGACCAGCCCGCCGGCGGCCAGGCACAGCAGCGCCGCGGCCACGCCGGAATAGTCGTGCTCGGTGGCCAGCCAGTACGCGACCGCGCCGAAGACCGCGCTGTCGGCGATCCGGTCCATGCTCGAGTCGAGGAAGGCCCCGAACCGGGTGGAGCCGCCGCTCATCCGGGCCATCGTGCCGTCGAGCAGGTCGGTGAGCGCGAAGACCGTGACGATCAGCGCACCGGCGACCAGATGACCGCGGGCGCCGAAGCCGAGCGCGCCGACGAGCACGCCGACGGTGCCGGTCACGGTGACCGCGTTGGGGGACACACCGGCGCGGAGCAGGCCGCGCGCGACCGGCTCCACGACGCGGGTCATGCCCGCGCGGGCCGTCACTTGGAAGATCTTCGCCATGGCGGTCCCACGATAACGGCCGGCAGCGGCCGGGGACACAGCCGGTCGTACCGACCCGCCAGGCGTACTTGTGCCGACCCCGTTACAGGTGTGAGATCGAGCGTGGGAGGTGAGCCAGTTCACCGGATCACCCGTCCGCCTACCCGTCGTCCAGGAGATCACCGGAAGATATCGCCGCGGTGCCCGCCCGGGCCGCTTCCCCGTCGCGCGCGGCGGTCGCCACCACCACCGGTTGAGGGAGGTGCGCCGCGATGGCGCAGAAGAATCAGGAGAAGGGTGTCACCGGCGGCGCGCCGGTGGTGACCGAGCCCGGCAGGGTTCGCAACGTGGTGCTCGTCGGGCACTCCGGAGCGGGCAAGACGACCCTGGTCGAGGCACTGCTCGCGGCCAGCGGCACGATCGGCCGGGCCGGCAGCGTCACCGACGGCACCACCGTCTGCGACCACGACCCCGCCGCCGTACGCCAGCAGCGTTCGGTGAGCCTGGCCTGTGCCCCGCTGCTGCACCGCGACGTCAAGGTCAACCTTCTGGACACCCCCGGGTACGGCGACTTCGTCGGCGAGCTGCGCGCCGGGCTGCGGGCCGCCGACGCGGCGCTGTTCGTGGTCTCCGCCGTCGACGGCATGGACGCCGCCACCGCCGCGCTCTGGGAGGAGTGCGCCGCGGTCGACATGCCCCGCGCCGTCGCGGTGACCCGGCTGGACCACCCGCGCGCCGACTTCGACGAGGCGGTGGCACTCTGCCAGCGGGTCTTCGGCGACAACGTGCTCCCCCTCTACCTGCCGATGCTGGGCGACGACGGCGAGTCGGTCGCCGGCCTCATGGGGCTGATCACGCGGCGGGTCTTCGACTACTCCCAGGGCCTGCCGGCGGCGGTGCGCGAGCCGGACCCGGAGCACCTGCCGGCCATCCTGGAGTCCCGCAACGAGCTGATCGAGGGGATCATCGCGGAGAGCGAGGACGAGACCCTCATGGACCGCTACCTCGGCGGCGAGGAGATCGACACCGAGGTGCTCATCACCGACCTGGAGACGGCGGTCGTCCGCGGCCACTTCTACCCGGTGGTGCCGGTCTGCGCGGAGACCGGCGTCGGGCTGGACGCGCTGCTCGACGGCCTGGTCGCGGCGTTCCCGTCGCCGCTGGAGCACGAGCTGCCCGCCGTCACCGGCGTGGACGGCTCGCCCCGGCCGCCGCTGGCCTGCGACCCCGACGGCCCGCTGGTCGCCGAGGTGGTCAAGACGACGGTGGACCGGCACGTCGGGCGGGTCTCCCTGGTCCGCGTCTTCTCCGGCACGCTCCGCCCGGACCAGGTGATCCACGTGTCCGGGCACGGCATGGCCGAGCGCGGGCACCCCGACCACGACGCCGACGAGCGGGTCGGCCACATCTACAGCCCGCTCGGCGCGACGCTGCGCGAGGTGCCCACCGCCGTGGCCGGTGACATCTGCGCGATCACCAAGTCGGGCAGCGCGGAGACCGGCGACACCATCTCCGCCAAGGAGGACCCGCTGCTCGTCGCCCCGTGGGAGATGCCGGAGCCGCTGCTGCCGGTGGCCATCGTGGCGAAGAGCCGGGCCGACGAGGACGCCCTGGCCCGCAACCTGGCCCGGCTGGTCGCCGGCGACCCGACGCTGCGGCTGGACCGCAACGCCGAGACCCATCAGCTGGTGCTCTGGTGCATGGGCGAGGCGCACGCCGACGTGGTGCTCGACCGGCTGCGCGCCGGCGGCGTGGAGCTGGAGACCGAGCCGGTCCGGGTGGCGCTGCGCGAGACGTTCACGGCCGGCGCCAGGGGGCACGGCCGGCACGTCAAGCAGTCCGGCGGCCACGGCCAGTACGCCGTCTGCGACATCGAGGTCACGCCGCTGCCCCGGGGCGCCGGCTTCGAGTTCGTGGACAAGGTGGTCGGCGGCGCGGTGCCGCACAACTACATCCCCTCGGTGGAGAAGGGCGTCCGGGCGCAGATGGAGCGCGGCCTGGTCGGCGGCTACCCGGTGGTGGACCTGCGGGTCACCCTCTTCGACGGCAAGGCGCACAGCGTCGACTCCTCCGACGCGGCGTTCCAGACCGCGGGCGCGCTCGCCCTGCGGGACGCCGCCGAGAAGGGGCAGCCGACGCTGCTGGAGCCGGTCGACGAGGTGACCGTCCGGGTGCCCGACTCCTCGGTGGGCGCCGTGATGGGCGACCTGTCCGGCCGGCGCGGCCGGGTGCTCGGCACCGAGCCGGACCCGGACGCCGAGGGCCGCACCCTGGTCCGCGCCGAGGTCCCCGCCACCGAGCTGCTGCGCTACGCGGTCGAGCTGCGCTCGATGACCGCCGGCACCGGCACCTTCCGACGCGAGTTCGCCCGCTACGAGCCGATGCCCGCCCACCTGGCCGAGCAGGTCCGCAAGGAGGCCGGCAACCGCTCCTGACCGCGCCCCGTCGGCGCCTCCGTCGATCATGGAGTTGGGGTTCCCGGTTCACCCAGTTGGGACCGTTTTCGGCGGTGCCAACTGGGTGAACCGGGAACCCCAACTCCATGATCGACGGAGGCGCCGACGGGGCGCGGGCAGGAGCGGTTGCCGGCCTCCCTGCGGACCTGCC